>NZ_JAFKRJ010000009.1:0-300 GCF_019038515.1 Synechococcus sp. CCAP 1479/10
CCGTCAAAAGAAACAAGCGACGGGTCGAAGCGATCAAGGAGCCGAGGTGCGTTCTCACGACGCAGCAAGGCCAGGAGAGGCGCCATCCGATGGGAGAGATCCCACCGAGCAATCTTGCAAGAGAGAGCCGGAGTGTGATGGAAGGCCCTTTGGTTGTGAGACCGGTTGCGAACCGGATCTGAGATTCGGGAAAGTCACGGGGCGTTGAGGGGTGAGCTGCCTGAAAGGGGAGCGAACCAGGAAGCGACCAGTGCACTCTTTGAACCCATCGCGAGAGCGTTGGTGGCCCAGACGTTGCCG
>NZ_JAFKRJ010000010.1:0-1653 GCF_019038515.1 Synechococcus sp. CCAP 1479/10
ACCAAGAGGGTTGGATCTACAACGGAGAGTTTGATCCTGGCTCAGGATGAACGCTGGCGGCGTGCTTAACACATGCAAGTCGAACGAACCTTCGGGTTAGTGGCGGACGGGTGAGTAACGCGTGGGAATCTGCCCTCAGGAGGGGGATAACGGCCGGAAACGGCCGCTAATACCCCATATGCCGAGAGGTGAAATGAATTTCGCCTGAGGATGAGCCCGCGTCTGATTAGCTAGTTGGTGTGGTAATGGCGCACCAAGGCGACGATCAGTAGCTGGTCTGAGAGGATGATCAGCCACACTGGGACTGAGACACGGCCCAGACTCCTACGGGAGGCAGCAGTGGGGAATTTTCCGCAATGGGCGAAAGCCTGACGGAGCAACGCCGCGTGAGGGATGAAGGCCTCTGGGCTGTAAACCTCTTTTCTCAAGGAAGAAGACATGACGGTACTTGAGGAATAAGCCACGGCTAATTCCGTGCCAGCAGCCGCGGTAATACGGGAGTGGCAAGCGTTATCCGGAATTATTGGGCGTAAAGCGTCCGCAGGCGGCCTTGTAAGTCTGTCGTTAAAGCGTGGAGCTTAACTCCATTTCAGCGATGGAAACTACAAGGCTTGAGTGTGGTAGGGGCAGAGGGAATTCCCGGTGTAGCGGTGAAATGCGTAGATATCGGGAAGAACACCAGTGGCGAAGGCGCTCTGCTGGGCCATAACTGACGCTCATGGACGAAAGCCAGGGGAGCGAAAGGGATTAGATACCCCTGTAGTCCTGGCCGTAAACGATGAACACTAGGTGTCGGGGGAATCGACCCCCTCGGTGTCGTAGCTAACGCGTTAAGTGTTCCGCCTGGGGAGTACGCACGCAAGTGTGAAACTCAAAGGAATTGACGGGGGCCCGCACAAGCGGTGGAGTATGTGGTTTAATTCGATGCAACGCGAAGAACCTTACCAGGGTTTGACATCCTGCGAATCCCTTGGAAACGAGGGAGTGCCTTCGGGAGCGCAGAGACAGGTGGTGCATGGCTGTCGTCAGCTCGTGTCGTGAGATGTTGGGTTAAGTCCCGCAACGAGCGCAACCCACGTCTTTAGTTGCCAGCATTCAGTTGGGCACTCTAGAGAGACCGCCGGTGATAAACCGGAGGAAGGTGTGGATGACGTCAAGTCATCATGCCCCTTACATCCTGGGCTACACACGTACTACAATGCTACGGACAAAGGGTTGCAAGCTCGCGAGAGTTAGCTAATCCCATAAACCGTGGCTCAGTTCAGATCGTAGGCTGCAACTCGCCTACGTGAAGGAGGAATCGCTAGTAATCGCAGGTCAGCATACTGCGGTGAATACGTTCCCGGGCCTTGTACACACCGCCCGTCACACCATGGAAGTTGGCCATGCCCGAAGTCGTTACTCCAACCCTTGTGGAGGAGGACGCCGAAGGTGGGGCTGATGACTGGGGTGAAGTCGTAACAAGGTAGCCGTACCGGAAGGTGCGGCTGGATCACCTCCTAACAGGGAGACACAACTGATCGTGATGTCTGAGCGCCGACCAAGCGTAAGTTTGGGAAGCACATTTGTCTCAGGCCACGGTCCTGTCATCTCGAAGGTCGATCGGTACCTCAAGGTGAGCCATCAAAGCCAAGGACGACTCCAGAGAGCTCG
>NZ_JAFKRJ010000011.1:0-225 GCF_019038515.1 Synechococcus sp. CCAP 1479/10
AAGGAGAAGGCCGAGGATGTTGTGATGGACTCGTTTTCAGTTCCTAAACTTTGTCTAGGTCACCCCACCAAGGGTTTTGCCAGACATCCGACGTTTCGGATCCCGCCAAGGAGATGAAGCAAAGGGTGTGTGGAGGAGCCACTGTCAGAGTGATTGTTCCTGGGCCATTAGCTCAGGTGGTTAGAGCGCACCCCTGATAAGGGTGAGGTCCCTGGTTCAAGTCCA
>NZ_JAFKRJ010000012.1:0-360 GCF_019038515.1 Synechococcus sp. CCAP 1479/10
CCACTGTCAGAGTGATTGTTCCTGGGCCATTAGCTCAGGTGGTTAGAGCGCACCCCTGATAAGGGTGAGGTCCCTGGTTCAAGTCCAGGATGGCCCATTCGTGTTTGGGGGTTTAGCTCAGTTGGTAGAGCGCCTGCTTTGCAAGCAGGATGTCAGCGGTTCGAGTCCGCTAACCTCCATCCAGCTAGGTTAAGACCACAACATGAAGCTGCATCAGGAGGAATTCTGATGGGTGAAGTGACCGGACATGTTCAGCTGAGGATTCCAGCCTCCTTTCATTCCCGATGAATGAGCTCACACGATGTGTGATGCCTTGTTCAGATGTGGTTGAAAGGAAGCTGGACTCGCTGATCACCCACT
>NZ_JAFKRJ010000013.1:0-1654 GCF_019038515.1 Synechococcus sp. CCAP 1479/10
AGGTGAAAGCAGGAGAATGGGTCTCAACAACCCTGAACGTTGGGAGTGTTAATTGGTCAAGCTACAAAGGGCTCACGGTGGATACCTTGGCACACAGAGGCGATGAAGGACGTGGTTACCTGCGAAAAGTCTCGGGGAGCTGGAAACACGCTTTGATCCGGGAATCTCCGAATGGGGCAACCCCTAGAACGGCCACCTGAATCCATAGGGTGGCGCGAGCCAACCCAGCGAACTGAAACATCTTAGTAGCTGGAGGAAAGGAAAGTAAAAACGACTCCCTAAGTAGCGGCGAGCGAACGGGGAAGAGCCTAAACCGATGGTTTCGACCATCGGGGTTGTGGGACAGCAACGTGGACCAGGGACGTTAGTGGAAGCGTTTGAAAGGCGCGCCATAGAGGGTGAAAGCCCCGTACGCGAAAGCGAAACTGGCCTAGCTGTATCCCGAGTAGCACGGAGCACGTGAAATTCCGTGTGAATCCGCGAGGACCACCTCGTAAGGCTAAGTACTCCTGTGTGACCGATAGCGAAACAGTACCGCGAGGGAAAGGTGAAAAGAACCCCGGGAGGGGAGTGAAATAGAACATGAAACCGTGAGCTTACAAGCAATGGGAGTCCTACTCATAGGATGACCGTGTGCCTGTTGAAGAATGAGCCGGCGACTTATAGGCACTGGCAGGTTAAACCGGAAATGGTGGAGCCATAGCGAAAGCGAGTCTGAATAGGGCGTTGGTCAGTGTTTATAGACCCGAACCCGGGTGATCTAACCATGGCCAGGATGAAGCTTGGGTGATACCAAGTGGAGGTCCGAACCGACTGATGTTGAAAAATCAGCGGATGAGCTGTGGTTAGGGGTGAAATGCCAATCGAACCCGGAGCTAGCTGGTTCTCCCCGAAATACGTTGAGGCGTAGCGTCTAGTGCTATAGCAGGGGGGTAAAGCCACCGTTTCGGTGCGGGCTGCGAGAGCGGTACCAAATCGAGACGAACTCTGAATACCCTGTGTGAAACTAGGCAGTCAGACTGTGGGGGATAAGCTCCATGGTCGAAAGGGAAACAGCCCAGACCGCCAGCTAAGGTCCCCAAATCAACGCTCAGTGATAAAGGAGGTGGGATTGCCCAGACAACCAGGAGGTTTGCCTAGAAGCAGCCATCCTCAAAGGAGTGCGTAATAGCTCACTGGTCGAGCGATCCTGCGCCGAAAATGAACGGGGCTAAGCGTTGTACCGAAGCTGCGGATTTAACTTGTTAAATGGTAGGGGAGCGTTCCATGTGGGGCGAAGCGTTAGCGTAAGCGGGCGTGGACTGCATGGAAGTGAGAATGTCGGCTTGAGTAGCGAAAACATGGGTGAGAATCCCATGCCCCGAAACCCTAAGGGTTCCTCCGGCAGGCTCGTCCGCGGAGGGTTAGTCAGGACCTAAGGCGAGGCCGAAAGGCGTAGTCGATGGACAACAGGTCAACATTCCTGTACCTGTCATGTTTTGGGAAGGGGGACGGAGAAGGCTAGCCCAGCCAGAAGTTGGTTACTGGTTCAAGCGTTCGAGGCGTTGAGAAGTGGCGAAAACACTTTGAGCTGAGGCGTGAGTACGAGCTGCTACGGCAGCGAAGTGGGTGATGTCAAGCTTCCAAGAAAAGCCCTATACCCGTTAAGGCATGA
>NZ_JAFKRJ010000015.1:0-5874 GCF_019038515.1 Synechococcus sp. CCAP 1479/10
CGAACTCGGTTGTGAAACGCAGCAGCGGCGACGATAGTTGGGGGGTAGCCCCCTGCGAAAATAGCTCGATGCCAGGTAAAACTTCTGTCCCCTTAGGGGGGCAATGAGGAGAAGCCACCCGAGGAGGGTGGCTTTTCTGTTGGCGTTTTTTGTGGCTGCAGCCCCAACCCCTGCCGATGGTTCTGTCGTGACATGGCGTCGTCGCTTTCGTCCTTGCTCCTGTCGCTGAGCAGGATCAGACGTTGATCTGCGCCAGGCTGGTGATCGCCTCGAAGGGGCCGGAATCCTGTTCCGGGTTGTCCTGGCGCCGGCTGAAGCGTGTCGCCATCCCGGCGGCTCGGGCGGCTTCCAGCTCGGCCCTGACATCACTCACAAAAAGAATCGCCCTGGGCTCCAGGCCCATGGCGGCAGCGATGGCCCGGTAGCTGGCGGCATCTCCCTTGGTCCCGGTGCTTGTATCGAACCAGTGGCTGAACAGGCCGCTGAGATCGCCGGCGTTGCTGTGGCGGTAGAGGAGCTTCTGGGCCTTCACCGATCCTGAGGAGTAGACGGCCAGCTCCAGCCCTGCCCGGCGCCAGGACCGCAAGACCGGGGGCACATCCTCGAACAGGGGGCAGCGCAGTTCGCCGCTCGCATACCCCTGATCCCAGATCAGGCCTTGCAGCTCCTTCAGGGCCGGCAGCTTGCGGTCCTGATCGATCAGCTCCTGAAGGAACCGAACTCTCCTGATGTGGCTGACTGTCTCGCCTTGGTTGCTGTCGTTTCCGGTGGCTGCCATGGCCGCATCGATGGCCTCGATCAGCGGGGCCAGTGCCGGCTCATCGGACGCCGCCAGCAGAAAGCCATCCAGCCGCTCACGGGCGTAGGGGAAGAGCACCTTGCTCACGAAGGGCACCGGGCAGGTGGTGCCTTCAATGTCGAGCAGCACGGCCCGGATTCCGCTGGCCTTGGGATGCCGCTGGCCCACGGCCTCGAGCAGCAGCCGGCGCCAGCGCTGCTCCAGCAGCCACTCCAGGATCTCCAGGTGTCGCCGGGCTTCGGCGAGGTCGCGCCCCCAGGCGTAGAGACCATGGCCGCCGATCAGCAGGCCGTGGGGAGCGTCCACGAGCAGCGGGCCGGCGGCGGCACTGAGCCGCGCCAGGTCCTGGTCGTTGGCCAGCACCGGCAGTGTTACCCGGTGGCAATGACTGTCGATGCCCGCCAGTCCCTTGAGCATTTCCAGGCCCTGCAGCGGCAGGGATCCCGCGTCCGTCCCCTCCCCCAGGCACCAGTCGGAGAGCAGGGTGGCCGCGTGGGAATGGGTGTGCAGCACGGCGCCCGCGCCGGTGCGGGCCACGATTTCCAGATGCAGCAGGGTCTCGGCGCTGGCCCGACCCTCGCCCGCCATCACCTGCCCATGGGCGTCCACCTGGATCAGGGCCTCCGGGGCGACCGTGCCCTTGTCGACGCCGCTGGGGGCCATCAGCAGAACCAGGGGGTCGCGCGAGAGAACGCAACTGAAATTGCCGCCGGTGCCGTCGCACCAGCCGCGGGCGTGGACGGCCGCCATGGTCTGGCTGAGCTGTTCGGCGAGGGCGCTGGTCACGCGGGCTTGGGAACGAAGGGAATGGCTGGCGAACGAAGCGATGACGGGGACGCGCCCCTGGTCAGCTCTGGCAGCAGGGGCACCAGTGGCTGCTTCGCCCCCCCAGCTTCTCGCGCAGGATCACCGTGCCGCAACGGCGGCAGGTTGACCCGCCGCGGCGATACACCCAGGCCTGGCCGCCGTAGTTGCCATTGGTGCCCTGCAGGTCCCGGAAATCACTGAAGGTGGTGCCACCGGCGCCGATGCTGGTCTCGAGCACCTCCACCAGGGAGAGGCGCAGCCGCTCCAGGCGGCTCAGCGGCAGACGGCCGCTGGGCGTCTGGGGCAGGATCCCGGCCGCGAACAGGGATTCATCGGCGTAGATGTTGCCCACCCCCGCCACCAGCGACTGATCGAGCAGGGCGTTCTTGATCGGCCGCCGTGAGCCCTTGAGCCGCTGGCGCAGGTAGGCGCCGGTGAACTCTGCCCCGAAGGGTTCGGGGCCAAGACGCCGCAGACCGCCCATCACCTCCTCATCGTCGACACCGGGCGGCACCCACCACATCTGGCCGAAGCTGCGGGTGTCGACGAAGCGCAGTTCCTCTCCGCCCCCGCTCCAGACCCTCACCCGGGTGTGGGGGCAGGGGGGACGGTCCTCGGCCAGCCAGAGAAACTGGCCGGTCATGCGCAGGTGCACGCCCCAGCGGCCCGCGGGGCTGCCGTCCGGGGCTTCGAGATCGGCCAGGAGGTACTTGCCGCGGCGGTGCCACCGGCCAATGCAAAGGCCCCGAAGAGCCCTGCAGAAATCGGCAGGCTCTTCGGGGCTGGCGATGGCGCGGGGTCGAAGCACCTCGACGCGGTCGATGATGAGACCGGACGTCTGGTGTTCAAGCCCCCGGCGTACGGTTTCGACCTCCGGGAGCTCGGGCATGCCCGGGATCGTAGGGCCGGGCGTGGCGGGCCAGGAGCGAAGCTCAGGCCTTGACGAGCTCGCTCTCGGCGAAGTTGTTGGTGTTGATGCCGCCGTCGGAACCGCTGTAGCCGTTGTAGTTCACCTTCTCGAAGCGAACGACGACCGGGTAGCGGATGCCGGAGGTGTCCACGGACGCCACGGTGCCCACTTCGTTGTACCAGTAGGACTCGGGACGCTTGATCCGTACTTTGTCGCCGCGGGAGATGGCCATCGCTGGGCTGGAAGGTCGGGTGGTCTGCGGAGCGACACTACCGGCGATCAGGGGCCCGTGCCCGGGCGATGTCACGGTTCGTTGCCGGCCCCGTGGCAGCATCCCCGCACACACCGCCGGCCCCGCCGATGGTCCCGTCCATGGCCCTGCCCGAGGCCCCCCAGCTGCGCCTGGATCTGCCCGATCCGGAGAGCGACACCCTCAGCACGGTGGAGTTCCTGGCCCGGCTGGAGGAGGCCTGGGCCGTCTGCGACCGTTTCGACCTGCAGACCGAAATCTGGCGGGGCCGGATCCTGCGTTCGGTGCGCGACCGGGAACGCCGCGGCGGCGAAGGGCGTGGCACCGGCTTCCTGCAGTGGCTTCGGGAGCGGGAGATCAGCAAGACCCGCGCCTACACCCTGATCCAGCTGGCGGAATCGGCCGACGGCCTGGTGGGCGAGGGCCTGCTGGAGGAGGCCAGTGTCAACAACTTCTCCAAGCGGGCCTTCCTGGAGACGGCCCAGGCGGACCCGGAGGTCCAGCTGATGATCAGCGAGGCGGCCAACGAGGGGCAGCAGATCACCCGCAAGCAGGTGCGCCGGCTCACCGATGAGTTCACCGCCGCCACCAGCCCCCTGCTGCCGGAGGAGATCCGCCAGCGCACCGCCGACAACCTGCTGCCTCCCCGTGCCGTGGCGCCCCTGGTGCGGGAACTGGCCAAGCTGCCGGAGGAGCAGCAGGACGACCTGCGTCGCGTGCTGCGGGATGAACCGGAGCTGGAGCGGGTCAAGGATGTGACCCTCACGGCCCGCTGGCTCAGCAAGGCGGCCGAGGCGGGCCTGGCGGTGCGGGCCTTCCAGCAGGGGAACCTCGACCTGGAGAAGGCCCTGCAGGAGGCCCAGCGCCTCGATGCCCTCGGCCTCCTGGCCGATGCGGTCGGCCAGGCCCAGGCCCTGGAGAGCGCCGTGCTCAAGCTCCACACCAGCTGGCGCCGGCTGGGGGGCCTGCAGGAGCGGCTCTGGGTGGAGAGCGGCAGCAGCACGCCCCATCTGCGGGAGCTGCTCACCGTGCTGCAGAGCCTCAGCGGCACCACCATGCGGGTGTCCCTGGGGGAACTGGCCGGGGGCAAGCGGGTGCGCCTCCAGCTGGTGGAGGAGTCCCCCGACCAGCTGGAGCCGCCCCCGCTGCAGTGAAGAGTCGCCCCCTATATCTGGTGGGAGCTAGGGTCTGGCGGTACCAGCGGTGGAGTGAGCTTGGGGGCCGATCCCCTCACCGAGAGCCTGCAGCGCCATTTCGGCTGGGAGAGCTTCCGGCCCGGTCAGCGGCCGGTGGTGGAGGCCCTGCTCGCCGGCCGCGACTGCCTGGCGGTGCTGCCGACCGGTGCCGGCAAGTCGCTCTGCTTCCAGCTTCCCGCCCTGGTGCGGGACGGCCTTGTGGTGGTGATCTCCCCCCTGGTGGCCCTGATGCAGGACCAGGTGAGCCAGCTGCAGGCCCGCGGCATCCCGGCGGCCTGCCTGCACCGGGGCCTGGATCCGGGGCAGCGCCGCCAGCTGCAGCAGCGCCTGGCGGCCAACCGGCTGCGCCTGCTCTACCTGGCCCCCGAACGGGCCCAGGCGGAGGCCACCCGCCAGCTGCTCGACGAGGCCCTGGAGACCGGCCGGCTGGTGGCCCTGGCGGTGGACGAGGCCCACTGCATCAGCGCCTGGGGCCATGATTTCCGCCCCGACTACCGGCGCCTGGGCCAGCTGCGGGCGCTGTGCCCGGGCGTGCCGCTGGTGGCCCTCAGCGCCACCGCCGCCCCCCAGGTGCGGGCCGACATCATCCGTCTGCTGCAGCTGCGGCGCCCCCTGGTGCAGGTGCGATCGGCCCGCCGCGGCAACCTCGCCTACACGATGCGGCGGCGCCCCGCCGATCCCCTGACGGAGGTGGTGGCGGCGATCGGCGAGGCCCGTGGGGCGGTGCTGATCTATGCCCGCACCCGTCGCTCGGTGGAGCAGTGGGCCGCGCGCCTGACGGCGGCCGGGGTGGAGGCGATCGCCTACCACGCCGGCATGGACCCCGAGAGCCGCCAGCTGGCCCTGCGCCATTTCCAGGAGCATCCCGCCCCGGTGCTCGTGGCCACCGTCGCCTTCGGCATGGGGGTCGACCGGCCGGACGTCGGGCTGGTGCTGCATCTCGACCTGCCCGCCAGTGCCGAGGGCTATCTGCAGGAATCGGGGCGGGCCGGCCGCGATGGGCAGCCCGCCCGTTGCCTGGTGCTCTTCGATCCGGCCGATCGCACCAGCCTGGGCTGGGCCATGCGCTCCGCCGGCCAGCAGCTTCCCCCCGACCAGCGGCTGCTGGAGCGCCACCGGCTCGAACTGGCCCAGCAGCAGCTGCGGCGCATCGAGGCGGTGGCCGAAGGGGAGGGTTGCCGGGAGCAGGCCCTGCTGCTGGCCGTGGGGGAGATCTCCCCACCCTGCGGCCGCTGCGACAACTGCCTCTCGGCCCGGTCCAGCAACGACTGGGCCCCGCAGGCAGCCGTGCTGCTCTCCGCCCTGGAGGACCGCAGCGGCCGCGACCTGCGCAGCCTGGCCGAGGACCTGGCCGGTGCCCACGGGGAGGAGGAACCCTCCTGGGCCTGGCTGGCCCGCCGGCTGGTGCAGGAGGAACTGATCAGCGAGAGCGATGACGGGGCCCAGCGCCTGTACCTGCGCCCGGTGGGCCGCAGTTACCTGCGGGATCCCTGGCCCCTGCGCTGGTCGGCCTGAAGCGTCAGCCCCAGGCCGCCGCTCAGCTGCGGGCCTTGCAGAGGTCGGAGACCA
The DNA here is from genome assembly GCF_019038515.1 of Synechococcus sp. CCAP 1479/10. Classification (NCBI taxonomy): domain Bacteria; kingdom Bacillati; phylum Cyanobacteriota; class Cyanophyceae; order Synechococcales; family Synechococcaceae; genus Synechococcus; species Synechococcus sp. CCAP 1479/10. Next base: position 5,532 of record NZ_JAFKRJ010000015.1, read on the forward strand.
GCTGCTGCTCGAAGTCGGCCTGGGGGTCGTCCCAGCTCTTCCACTGCCCGGCCTGGCTGGTGGCATTGAGCTTGCGGGCGCTGCAGTTGACGGCCAGATAGAGGGATTCCCCCTGGGAATTGAGGGTGGGGGCCACCATGCTGCCGCCCATCGGCTGCCAGTTGGCCCAGTCCACCTGCAGGGGGCCGTAGTTGCGCCAGTCCGGCTTGCCGGGGGTGGCGGTGCTGGCGGGCCGGGGGGCGGCCGCCACCGTGGCGGGCTGGGGTCGGGGCGTTGGTGCCGGGGTGGCCCGGGCGACGCTGGGGGCGGGGCGGCTGGCGGCGGGAGTCTGTGCCGGAACTGG
>NZ_JAFKRJ010000016.1:0-34076 GCF_019038515.1 Synechococcus sp. CCAP 1479/10
CGCCGTGCCCCAGCGCCAGCTGGTGACCGCCGCCGCCCCGGCGGCCGCCACGGCCACGGCCACCGTCGCAGCGCCGGCCCCCGTGGCGGCGGCCAGCAAGGCCCCCGTTGAAGAGCCGGAACCCACCGGCCGCGTCCGTCGCCGCCGCTCGGCCGCGGCGGCGGGCTGATCGCCCGGGGGCAGGCTCAGCGGACCCTGACCAGCATCAGGCCGCTGAGCAGCTCCTCGTCCTCCTTGTTCATCGGCGCAGCCGTGGCTGGGCTGGACTCCTGCCAGCTCAGTTCCACGTCGTCGGCCAGGGTCGGGTCCGCCTGGTGCAGCTCGATCAGCTCGGGCTCCTCCACCACCTCCGGGATCAGCGAGGGCTCGCTCCAGGGGGCCGCCGGCGTCGCGGCCGTCGCCGCATCCGGGCCCTCCTCGGCGGGTGCCGACTCCAGATCGGCGGCCGGGGACGCGGCTGCCGCTGCCGCGGTTGCGGCCCCCGTCTTGGTCAGCCAGGGGGCCGCCGGGCCGGTGACCGCCTGAGCGGTTGCCGCCGGGGCTGTGGCCCCCTCGGCGAGGAAACCGGGGGAGGGCGCGGCGCTGCCAGCCGCCGCTGGCCCCGTGGTCGGGGCGGCGGCGGCCTCCTCGATGGCGCACTGTTTGAGACCCTGCTCGGCGATCCTGGTGAGGGCGGCCTCGCTGTTCTGCTCGGCCACGGTTCCGTAGTACCCGGCGGCGGTGGCCTTGTCCCCGTAGCCGTAGAGCTGGGTGTGGCCCAGCAGCAGCTGCAGCCGCAGCTTCAGCCCGGTGAGCTGGGGGTTGTCCGATTGCTGCAGTTCCTGCAGCAGCTCCCCCCCATCGCCCACCACCGTGCCCCACTTCTCCCTGGAGTAGGCCTGCTCGATCACCGCATAGCGCTGGGCGGCGTCGTTGGCGCTGGTCTCAGCCATGGAGCGGGTCGGGTGGGCGGACCCACAGTGTGCTGTGATCCCAGTGCAGTTGCCATCCTTCGGCCAGATCCAGCCGGCCCGGATTCCGCCCGCGGGCCAGCCGGTCCACCAGGGTTTCGAGGCCTCTGGCTCCCGGATCCCGCCCCAGGTGCCGCCGCAGCCAGTGGTGCAGCAGCCGTCGCTGGCTGGCCGGGGCCAGGCTGGCCAGGCGTCGGCGCGGCAACCGAGCGGTGTCCTCTCCCTGCTGCAGTCCCGCCAGGGCCAGGTCCAGCAGTTCCGTCTCGGCCGCGAACTGCGCCTCCAGGCGCTCCGCCTGGGCGCTGATCCGCCGACTGGCCCCGGGATGGAGGGCCTCCAGCACCGGCATGACGTCGGCGCGCAGCCGGTTGCGGGCGAAGCGCAGATCCGCGTTGCTGCTGTCCGTCCAGACGGGCAGGCTCCGCTCCCGGCAGAGGCGGCCGGTGTCGCTGCGGTCGAAGATCAGCAGCGGTCGGGCCAGCTGCAGGGGGCTGGAGGCCGCTTCCAGGGGCCGGCTGGCCCCCAGGCTGGCCAGGCCCCGCAGGTGGCTGCCGCGGGCGAGGTTGAGCACCACGGTCTCGGCCCGGTCGCTGGCGGTGTGGCCCGTCACCACATGGGTGCAGTTCCCCTGGAGGGCCGCCGCGGCCAGGCAGCCGTAGCGCCAGTCCCGGGCTGCGGCCTCGCTGCCGGGCACCGGATCGGCCCGGTCGAGCCTCAGGTCCAGTCCCTGGCTCCGGGCCCACCGGGTCAGTTCCCCGGCCTGCTGGGCCGCGTCGGGGCGCCAGCCGTGATCGCCGTGCCACAGCTGCAGCCGCCAGCCGTGCAGGGGCTGGAGGTCCAGCAGGAGGGTGGTGAGGGCCATGGAGTCCTGCCCGCCGGACACGGCCAGCAGCAGCGACCCCCCCGCCGGCAGCAGGGCGGGCTGGCGCAGCAGGTGCCGGTGCAGGCGCGCCTGGTCGCTTCCCCAGGGCCGCCGGCCCTGGCAGGGGTCGGGTGGGAGAATCACGGCATGCGTCCTTCCGTCCGCCGATGACCCGCCTCTCCAGCCTGCCCACCGCCCTGCAGCAGGCGATCCGTCAGGGGCGGGCGCTGAAGGTCATCGCCGGCCTCGACAACTTCGACGCGGCCCGGGTGCAGCGGGTGGTCCGGGCCGCCGCCGCCGGCGGCGCCGACCTGGTGGATCTGGCCTGCGACCCCACCCTCGTCCGCCTGGCCGTGGCGCTGGCTCCGGGTCTGCCGGTCTGCGTCTCGGCCGTGGATCCCGCCCTGTTCCCGCCCGCCGTCGAGGCCGGTGCCGCCATGGTGGAGATCGGCAACTACGACAGCTTCTATCCCCAGGGGCGGATCTTCGGTGCCGACGAAGTGCTCGCGCTCACCCGTCGCACCCGGGCGCTGCTGCCGGAGACCGTGCTCTCGGTCACCGTGCCCCACACCCTGCCCCTCGACGAGCAGGAGCGGCTGGCGGTGGAGCTGGTGGCCGCCGGCGCCGATCTGATCCAGACCGAGGGCGGCACCAGTGCCCGTCCCCTCAGCGCCGGTGCCCTGGGCCTGATCGAGAAGGCCGCCCCGACCCTGGCGGCCGCCCATGCCATCAGCCGGGCGGTGGATGTGCCGGTGCTGTGCGCCTCCGGGCTTTCCGCTGTCACGGTGCCGATGGCCCTGGCCGCCGGTGCCGCCGGTGTGGGCGTGGGCTCCGCCGTCAACCGCCTCGACGATGAGCTTGCCATGGTGGCGGTGGTGCGTGCCCTGCGGGAGGCCCTGCCCGTGGCGTCGATGGTTCAAAGCGAACAGCCTCAGTAAGGTGAAAGGGTTGCGGCATCGCTCCCCATGGGCTCCCTCACCTGGCTCCTTCAATGGCCGATCCGGGCCCTCATTCTGCTGCTGGTGGCGCGACTGCCCGTGGGGGTGGAGCTGGCGAGCTTTTCCGCCGCCCTGCTGTCGGCCATTGTCATCGCCCTGCTGGGCACCCTGCTGATCCTCCCCCTGAAGCTCCTGCTGGGGCCGGTCTGGTTCGTCTCCTCCCTGGGGGGCCTGATCAGCCCGGTGTCGTTCCTGTTCAACTGGCTGATCACGATCATCCTGTTCAGCCTGGCCGCCTGGCTGATCAAGGGGTTCCGGCTTCACAACGGTCTGATCAGCGCCATCCTCGGGGCCCTGGCCTACAGCGTGCTGAGCAGCGTGGTGCTGGGCTGGATGGGCCTGGATGTGCCCCTGACCCGGGCGATGGCGGCGGCCTCCGGGGTGGGCTGACCGGTTTTCCCTGCCGGGCCGTTCCCCGTTCGTGACCGCCAGAATGGTCCGATGCCATTCCAGCTTCACGCGCCCTACGAACCAAAGGGCGACCAACCCGCCGCCATCGAGGCGATGGTGAAAGGCGTCGACGGGGGCGAACGCTTCCAGACGCTCCTTGGCGCCACCGGCACCGGCAAGACCTTCTCGATCGCCAACGTGATCGCCCGTACGGGGCGTCCCACCCTGGTGCTGGCCCACAACAAGACCCTGGCGGCCCAGCTCTGTAATGAGCTGCGGGAATTCTTCCCCAACAATGCCGTCGAATACTTCATCTCCTACTACGACTACTACCAGCCCGAGGCCTACGTTCCCGTCTCGGACACCTACATCGCCAAGACCGCCTCGATCAACGAGGAGATCGACATGCTGCGGCACTCGGCCACCCGCTCGCTGTTCGAGCGCCGCGATGTGATCGTGGTGGCCTCGATCAGCTGCATCTACGGCCTCGGCATCCCCTCGGAATACCTCAAGGCCGCCGTGAAGTTCGAGGTGGGCGACAAGCTGGATCTGCGCGGCTCCCTGCGGGATCTGGTCAACAACCAGTACTCCCGCAACGACATCGAGATCAGCCGCGGACGCTTCCGGGTGCGGGGCGACGTGCTGGAGATCGGCCCTGCCTACGAGGACCGGCTGGTGCGAATTGAGCTGTTCGGCGATGAGGTGGAGGCGATCCGTTACGTCGATCCCACCACCGGCGAGATCCTCCAGAGCCTGGAGACGATCAACATCTACCCGGCCAAGCACTTCGTGACCCCCAAGGAGCGGCTGCAGGGGGCGATCCAGGCGATCCGGGCCGAACTGCGCGAACGGCTCGAGCTGCTCAACGGCCAGGGGCGTCTGCTGGAGGCCCAGCGCCTCGAGCAGCGCACCACCTACGACCTGGAGATGCTGGAGCAGGTGGGTTACTGCAACGGGGTGGAGAACTACGCCCGGCATCTGGCGGGCCGGGAGGCCGGTACGCCGCCCGAATGCCTGATCGACTACTTCCCCGACGACTGGCTGCTGGTGGTGGATGAGAGCCACGTCACCTGCTCCCAGCTCCAGGCCATGTACAACGGCGACCAGAGCCGCAAGCAGGTGCTGATCGAGCACGGCTTCCGGCTGCCCAGCGCCGCCGACAACCGGCCCCTCAAGGGGGACGAGTTCTGGGAAAAAGCCCGCCAGACCATCTTCGTCTCGGCCACCCCCGGGGCCTGGGAGCTGGCCCAGAGCAAGGGCCAGGTGGTGGAGCAGGTGATCCGCCCCACCGGCGTTCTCGATCCGATCGTGGAGGTGCGCCCCTCGGAGGGTCAGGTGGACGACCTGCTCGGCGAGATCCGGGTGCGGGCCGATCGGCAGGAGCGGGTGCTGGTCACCACCCTCACCAAGCGCATGGCCGAGGACCTCACCGACTACCTGGCCGAGAACGGGGTGCGGGTGCGCTACCTGCACTCGGAGATCCATTCGATCGAGCGGATCGAGATCATCCAGGACCTACGTAACGGCGCCTACGACGTGCTCGTGGGCGTCAACCTGCTGCGGGAGGGCCTCGACCTGCCCGAGGTGTCCCTGGTGGCGATCCTCGATGCCGACAAGGAGGGCTTCCTGCGGGCGGAGCGCTCCCTGATCCAGACCATCGGCCGGGCGGCGCGCCACATCGATGGGGTGGCGCTGCTCTACGCCGACAACCTCACCGACTCGATGGCCAAGGCGATCTCCGAGACCGAGCGGCGCCGGGTCATCCAGCACGCCTACAACGAACGCCACGGCATCACCCCCACCCCCGCCGGCAAGCGGGCGGGCAATGCGATCCTCTCCTTCCTGGAGCTTTCCCGCCGGCTCACCGACGACCAGCTGGAGGTGGCGGCCGAGCAGGCCGAGCAGAACGAGGTGCCGCTCGATGCCCTGCCCGAGCTGATCACCCAGCTGGAGGAGAAGATGAAGGCGGCGGCCAAGAGCCTGGAGTTCGAGGAGGCCGCCAACCTGAGGGACCGGATCAAGAACCTGCGCCACAAGCTGGTGGGCCGGCCGGCGGCCTAGGGCACCCACCGCCGCTGCGGCCTAGAGCGCCCGCCGATCCAGGGCTTCGGCCAGGCGGTTGGCGGCGGCCGCCAGTTCGGCCTGGGGATCGGGCCCGGCATCGGCGGCCTTGATCTCCTCCTGGCGTTTCATCGCCTCGATGGCCCGCACGATCAGGAACACCACGAAGGCGATCACCAGGAAGTTGATCAGGGCCACGATCACCGTGCCGGCGGGCCAGGCACTGATCGAATCCACCTGCGCCGCCTTCAGGGCCGGCTCCAGCAGGTTGGTCATCACCAGGCTGACGATGGCATCCACCACCTTGCCGAAGGCACCACCGATGACGACGGCCACCGCAAGATCGACCACATTGCCCTTGTTGATGAACGCCTTGAAGTCGCTCAGAAAGGAGGTGGCGGCGCGCCGGGCCATGGGATTCTTGCGTGAATGTCGTCCTTCCTACTTCACGGCTGGAGGTCCCCGTCGGCGTCCTGCGGACCATTGGTTCGCTGATGGAAGCCGATCAGGGCGGCGGCGGAGATCGGAGGGGACAGGAGGAAGCCCTGGGCGGCCTGGACCCCCGCCTGCATCAGCACCTGGAGTTGCTGGTCCGTCTCGACCCCTTCGGCGATGACCATCAGCCGGGACGAGCGGATCAGGGCGGTGAGTCCGTCCAGCCACTCAGGATTGGGCGTCTCCGGGGTGATCATGGCCAGCATCTCGCGATCCACCTTGATGATGTCGAAGGGGCAACGGCCGAGAATGGCGAGATTGGCGCCCCGCAGCAGGCTGACGTCATCGAGCGCCATCTTGATGCCGAGTTGCTGGGCCTGGAACATGCCCGCCAGGCCCAGGGCATCGGGAAGCCCCCGCTCGGTGACCTCCAGGATCAGCTGGGGAATCATGTCGGCCAGGCCGGATTTCATCGCGGCGTAATAGACCCCGCCCCGTCCGGTGATCTCCGGTGGAACGTTGAGACTGAGATGCACGTCGGCATGGCGCCGTAACCAGTCCTTGAGTTCCGCCGCCGCGGTTTCGATCACCCAGTAGGTGAGCACACCCGCGGCGGGGGTGGACTCCAGGGACGGGATGAACTCCCCGGGCATCACCAGAGAGCCATCGGCCCGCCGCCAGCGGATGAGGGCTTCGGCTCCGATGCAGCGGAGATCCGGGAGGGACAGGATCGGCAGATACTCCAGAAAAAACTCACCCTTCGCCAGGCCCTCCGCGATCTCCTCGGGTCGGATCATGAGAATCTCCGTCCCATGGGAAAGGTGATGGTTCGAAAGAGATTGAACCTTAATCCAGACATCAGGGCGCTCCGGTGGGTTCCAGGCGCAGCAGCTGGCCATCGCCGGCCCCGTCGGTGAGCACATAAAGGAATCCATCCGGTCCCTGGCGCACGTCCCGCACCCGGGCGCCGATCGGAATCTCCTGCTGGGGTGTCACCGATCCCTCCGGATCCAGGCGCAGCCGATGCACCTGCCGCGACACCAGTCCGCCGGCGAAGAGATCACCGCGCCAGCCCGGATAGCGATCGCCGTCGTAGACCGCCAGGCCGGAGGGGGCGATGGCGGGCGTCCAGACGAGGACCGGATCCCGCAGGCCCGGGGCGCTGGTGGCCGGTGCGATCGGCGGGCCGAAGTACTCGCGGCTGTGGGTCACCCGCGGCCAGCCGTAGTTCACGCCGGCCTCGATCCGGTTGAGCTCGTCGCCATCGCGGGCGCCGTGTTCGCTGGCCCAGACCCGGCCCGTTCGCTGATCGAGGGCCAGCCCCTGGATGTTGCGGTGCCCGAGGCTCCAGAGTCCCGGCAGGGCGCCGGGCTTGGCGGCGAAGGGGGTGCCCCTGGCGGCGGTGCCGTCCGCGTTCAGGCGCAGCACCTTGCCCAGGGCGCTGCCCGGGTTCTGGGCCTGGGTGCGGATCGGCTGCCCCTCCAGTTCGATCGGAGGATTGCCCCCGTCCCCGATGGCCAGCAGCAGGGTGCCATCCGGGAGCCAGAGCAGGCGGGAGCCGAAGTGCTGGGCGCCGCTCTTGCGCTGCGGCACCGCGTACAGCACCTGCACATCGCTGAGGGCGCGGCCGTCGAAGCGGGCCCGGGCCAGCCGGGTGTGGTTGGCCTCGGCGCTGCCGGCCGCATAGGTGAGATAGATCCAGCGGTTGGTGGCGAAGTCGGGATGGACGGCCACGTCCAGCAGGCCCCCCTGGCCGGCGGCCAGCACCTCCGGCACGCCGCGGATCGGCTCGGCCTGCAGCACGCCGCCCCGCACCAGGCGCAGCCGGCCCGGCCGCTCCGTGATCAGCAGGTCGCCGCCCGGCAGCCAGGCCACGGCCCAGGGGTGCTCGAGGCCGCCCACCACCGGCACACTGCGCACCGGGGCGGAGACGGCCGCGCTCTGGCAGCTGGCCAGGGCCGGCAGCAGCAGGACCCCGGCCAGGCCGTTCAGGAATGGTGGACGGCGACGGGCCATGGCTGGGGGGACAGCTCCAGAAGCACCAGATCGCGCAGGTCGTGGAGCAGGGAGAGCTCGGCGCCGCTGAGCTGACGCGGGCGGGTGTCGATCAGGCACAGCGTGCCCAGGCAGGTGCCGTCCTCGAGGATCAGGGGCGAGCCGGCGTAGAAGCGGATCCGGGGTTCCCCCAGCACCAGGGGATTCTCGGCGAAGCGCTCGTCGAGCCAGGTGTCCGCCACAAGGAGGTCCGAGCGCTGGAGGATCGCATGGGCGCAGAAGGCCAGATCGCGGGAGGTCTGGCAGGTGGCCAGGCCATGGCAGGACTTGAACCACTGCCGCTCGGCATCGATCAGGCTGATCAGGGCGATCGGCACATCGAAGGCGGCCGCGGCGATCCGGGTCAGCCGGTCGAAGCGCTCCTCCCGTTCCGTGTCCAGCAGGCCCAGCTCCGCCAGCCGCCGCAGGCGCCGTTCCTCGTCCTGCGGCGGCCGGGCCCGCTCCCAGCGGCAGGGGGTGCGCAGGCTCCAGGCCCGCAGCCGGGCCCGCAGGAAGCTCTCGGAGACGGGCAGCACCAGCCACTCGCTGACCAGGGGATCGTCGTAGCGGGCCTGCTCCTCCACGGCCGCCAGCATCACGACCGGGGTCTCGGCCAGCCCCGTCGCCGCGGACTCCCGCAGCCGGCGGACCAGCCCGGGGCCATCGCGGACGGGGAGCGCCTGCTCCAGCAGCAGCAGGGACGCCCCGTCGCGCTCGATACGCTGCTCCAGATCGGCTTCGCCGCCGGCCACATGGAAGGGCAGACCTTCGAGCCGCAGGGCGGTGGTGAGGGCCGCCTCCAGATCCCTGTCCGTCACCCAGACCAGGGCCGGGGGGCCGCCGGGATCGCCACTGAGGGCCCCGGGTCCGGGCGCCTCCGCCGTTTCGGCCCCAGCTTCGGCCGGCTGAGCGCCGGCTGCGGCCTCGGGTGTGCGGGGGGTGGTGCGCAGCACCAGGCCCTCCGAAGCCGCCAGCACCTCCAGGGGGGCGCCCCGCTCGGCCAGATCGGCGCGCACACCGGCCAGGATCAGGTCGATGGTCGCGTCGTTGCGCAGCGGGTCGTGGTGGGTGAGCACCAGCCGGGCCACCCCGGCCTCCTCGCAGATGCGCACCGCGTACTCCACCGAGCTGTGGCCCCAGCCGAGCTTGGCCGGGAACTCCAGGGCCGTGTACTGGGCGTCGTGGATCACCAGGTCGGCCCCCTCGATGAACTCGGCGTAGTGCAGGTCCTGGCCGGAGAGGGGACCGATGCCGCTGGCCAGTTCGGGTGCGTGGGGTTCGTGGTCGCAGCAGTAGATGACCGTGGCCCCGTCCGCCTGGAGCCGGTAGGCCAGGGTGAGGGCGGGATGGTTGAGCAGGTGGGTCGTGATCGTCACGTCCCCGATCCGGAAGGTGCCCTCGTGCAGGTCGTGGTAGCGGATCGTGGCGGCGAACTGCTCGAGGGTGACGGGGAAGTAGGCGTGCTGCATCTGGCCGGAGAGCACGCTGCGCAGGCTTCCCGAGAGGCCGCTGGGGCCGAAGACGTCCCAGGTGTGGCCAGGGGCGAAGAAGGGGGCGAAGAAGGGAAAGCCCTGGATGTGGTCCCAGTGGGTGTGGCTGATCAGCAGCGAGCCTTCGATGCCGTCGGGCCGCTCCTGCATCAGGGCCTGCCCCAGGCCGTGGGCGCCGGTGCCGCAGTCGATCACCAGCAGGGTGCCGGCGTCGGAGCGGACCTCGACGCAGGAGGTGTTGCCGCCGAAGCGGAAGGTGTCCGGGCCGGGCTTGGCGATCGAACCGCGGGTTCCCCAGAACCGAACCAACATGCCCCGACCCTGGCGCGGCCCCAAGCCTAGGGAGCTTCTGTCCCCTGGGCCGCATGCCGAGTCGCTCCGCCGAGGCCGAAGGCCTGGTGCACCGCCTGCAGGGCGCGCACGCCATCGGCCTCCGCCACCACGCAGCTGGTGCGGATCTCGCTGGTGGCGATCAGGGAGATGTTGATGCCCGCATCGGCCAGGGAACGGAACATCCGCGCCGCCGTGCCGGCGGTGCAGGCCATCCCGGCGCCCACGGCGCTGACCCTGGCGATGGCCGGGCCTTCTTCGAAGCAGGCGCCGTCCCACTGGCGCAGGATCGGGGCCAGGGCCCGCTCGGCCCCCGGCCGGTCGTCGCGCCGCAGGGTGAAGCTCATGTCCCGCCGCCGGTCCTCCGGACCGCCGTGGGTGCGCTCCGACTGCACGATGGCGTCGAGGCTAATGCCCGCATCGGCCAGGGCCCGGCAGATGGCCGCGGCCGCCCCGGGCCGATCGGGCACCCGCCGCACCGACACCTGCACCTGGTCGCGGTCGAGGGCCACGCCCCGCACCGCCGGATCCCCCAGGTGGCAGGGGGGCGGATCGTGGCGGAGCTGCTGGTCGGCGAGCTCGAAGGCCTCGCCGGCGGCCCGCAGGGCCCGGGCGCCCAGCTGGCCATCCACCACGCAGCTCACCTTCACCTCGCTGGTGGCGATCAGGCGCAGGTTGATGCCGAGGCGGGCCATGGTGTCGAACAGGCGGGCCGCCACGCCCGGGCGGCCCAGGATGCCGGCCCCGGCGATGCTGAGCTTGGCCATGCCCGCCTCGGCCGAAAGCTGGGCCCCATCGGCCCCCATGGCCGCCAGCACCTCCTGGCACACCTGGCGGGCGCGCTCCATCTCCGACGCCGCCAGGGTGAAGGCGATGTCGTTGCTGGCGCCCTCGTGGATCGCCTGGACGATCAGGTCCACGTTCAGGCCGGCGGCGCCCAGGGCCTCGAAAAGGGTGGCGGCCACCCCCGGCCGGTCGGGCACGTGGGAGAGGGCCAGCACGGCCTGGTCGGCCTCGAGCTCCGCCCCGTCGACGGGCCGGCCCAGCTCCAGCCCCTCACTGCCGATCGGCCGGGCCGGACCGCTGGTGAGCCGGGTGCCGGGGGCCTGGCTCCAGCTGGAGCGAACCGTCAGGGGCACCCCGTAGTTGCGGGCGATCTCCACGGCCCGGGGGTGGAGCACCGCGGCTCCAAGGCTGGCCAGTTCCAGCATCTCGTCGCAGCTGACGCTGTCCATCAGCTGGGCATCGCTCACCTTGCGGGGGTCGGTGGTCAGCACCCCGGGCACGTCGGTGTAGATCTCGCAGCCGTCGGCGCCGAGGGCGGCCGCCAGCGCCACCGCGGAGGTGTCGGAACCGCCGCGGCCCAGGGTGGTGATCTCCGGGGTGCCGGCGTGGCCGCTGCTGGTGCCCTGGAAGCCGGCCACCACCACCACATGGCCGTCCTCCAGCAGGCGGCGCAGCCGTTCGGTGCGCACCTCCAGGATCCGGGCCCGGCCATGGGCCGATTCGGTGATGATCCCGGCCTGGGTGCCGGTCATCGAGACGGCGGGCACGCCTTCGGCATGGAGGGCCATCGACAGCAGGGCGATCGACACCTGCTCGCCCGTGGCCAGCAGCATGTCCATCTCCCGGCGGGGGGGATCGCTGCAGAGGCTGGCGGCCATGCCGGTCAGCTGGTCGGTGGTGTGACCCATGGCCGACACGACCACCACCAGCTCGTGGCCCTCCTCGCGGCTGGCGGCGATGCGGCGGGCGACCGCCCGGATCCGCTCGGTGTCCGCCACCGAGGTCCCCCCGAACTTCTGAATCAACAGGGCCATTCCCGCGTTGCCGGCGCATCCGGGCCGATTATCGACGCGGGGCGCTCCCGGGCTGCGCCAGGGCGGCCAGCAGGAAGCCGTCCCGGAAGGCGTCGCCGGGGTCGGCGCCGCGCTTGAGGGCGGCCTCCACGTCGAGCAGGCGGCGCAGCAGGGCCAGCAGTTGCTCGGGGCTGCGGCCGCGGATCTGCTTGCGCATCACGTAGATCCGCTTGGGATTGCCGATCCCCGCCGCTTTGGCGATCACGGCCACGTCCTGCTCGCCGCTGCGCTCCAGCAGGCACACCCACAGCCAGCCCCGGATCTGGCTGGCCAGGGCCGCCACGATGCGCAGGGCGGGCTCGCCCACCTCCAGCAGGGCCTCCACCAGGGCGATCGCCTCGGCCGGGTGCTGGGCCAGCAGGGCGTCGCCCACGGCCAGGCTGCTGGTGACCTGGCCGCCGATCAGGGCGGCCACCGCCTCGGCGGTGATCGGCCCACCACGGCCGCTGCCACCGCCGCCGGCGTGGAGCGCCAGCTTCTCCAGCTCGCTGGCGAGCCGCATCCCGTCGCTGCCGATCGCCTCGGCCAGGGCCTCGGCCGCCGCCGGCCCCAGGGTCAGGCCCCGGGCCCGGGCGGCGCTCTCCACCCGTTCGATCTGACCGGCCCCATCCCAGACCGGCGGCAGGGTGAAGGACTGCTCCTCGGCCAGGGTCCGCAGGCGCTTGGTGGTGCGCAGCCGGGCGTCGGGCTTGCCGTCGCTGACCAGGAACAGGTGGCAGTCGTCCGGGATCAGCGCGACCGAGGCCTCCAGCTGGGCCGCCAGCTCCGCCGGGCAGGCCTGGCAGAAGGGACTGCGCTGCAGCACCACCACCCGGGCCCCGGCACCGAAGGGGGAGGTGCGGGCCTCCTCGAGGGCCCGGGCCGCCTGGACGGCATCGGCCCCATCCAGCCGGCTGAGGTTGATCGAAGCCCAGGCGGGATCCACCAGGGCCTCGATCCGGTCCGCCAGGGCCCGTTGGCGGGCGGCCTCGTCGTCGCCCCAGTAGAGGTGGATCGGCATCAGGGCAGGGGCGGCCCCGCCGGCAGGGGCAGGGAGGCGAGCAGGCGGGGGTCCCGGCTGATCATCGCCGTGGCCCCGCCATGCAGGGCCGAGGCCAGCTCCAGGGCGCCATCGGGCCCCAGGGCCGGCCCGGTGCCGGGCCGCTGCAGGCGTGCCGCCGCCAGGGCGACCTGGGGCGTGAGGCTCACCAGGGTCCAGGCCGCAGGATCGCTGAACACGGCTTCGTAGCGGGCCGCCAGGGTCTCGTCCCCCCGGAGCAGGGGCCCCTCCACCAGCGTCCTCAGGGTGGCCATGCTCAGGACCCCGCGCCAGTGGCCGGCGGCGATCGCGGCGATCAGGGGCTCGTGCCGGCGGCTGGAGGCGTCCCCGCGCAGCCAGGGAATCAGCACCGTGGCGTCGATGGCCACGGCCGATCCGAGGGCCAGTGCGCCGGCGCCTTCGAGGGGCTGGGGCGGCCAAGGTTGGCTCGGCGGGAGCGGGTCCGGCCAGCAGGCGCGGCCGCTGCCCTTGAGGGCGATCAGGGCCTGCCGCTGGGGACGGTGGCGACGCCAGAGCGGCACCAGGGCCGCCACCGGGTGGCCGTGGCGCGAGATCAGGGTCTCCTCGCCCCCGTGGGCACGATCAAGCAGCTCGGGGAAACGCTTCCTGGCCTCCAGGACGCCGAGGGTGTCCATGGTGTTGGCGGCCGAATTCGAGTTCTGTACACAATGTACAGGTTTTGATTTGGCTCGGCAGAGGCCCCCGCCCACCGGGAGTACGGCCAGGGCGCATCTCGTAGCCTCGCGGCTTCCCGTCCCGGTGCCCCCATGCCGCGCCAGGCGAGCAAAAGCTTCGAGGCCTCCCTCGACCATCCGATCTTCCGGGAGAGTGTGCGCCGCATCCGCGCCTGGCTGGGGCCCACCGGCCTGGAGGGGGTGGAGCAGGAGGTGCTCGAGCGCCTGGTGCACAGCAGCGGCGACCTGGCCCTGGCGCCGGATCTGCGCCTCGGTCCGGGGGCCTGCGCCGCCGGCCTCAACGCCCTGGCGGCCGGCGCGCCGATCCTCACCGACACGGCGATGGCCGCGGCGGCCGTGGCGCCCATGGCCCGGCGCACCTTCGCCAATCCGGTCCTTTCGGTGCTGGCCTGGGCCCCCGCCGTCGCCCCCGCCGGCGGCACCCGGGCGGCGGCGGGCATGGAGCGGGCCCTGCTGGAGCACCCGGGCGCGGTGGTGCTGGTGGGCAGCGCCCCCACGGCCCTGGAGCGGCTGCTGGAGCTGGTGGAGGCCGGAACCATCGCCGCCCCGGCCCTGGTGATCGGCATGCCGGTGGGGTTCGTGGGGGTGGCCGAGAGCAAGCGCCATCTCGCCGCCAGCGCCCTCCCCCAGATCCGCCTGGAGGGCAGCAAGGGCGGCGCCGGACTGGTGGGCGCCGCCGCCAATGCCCTGCTGCGGCGGGCCTGGCTGGATCAGGCGGCCCTGGGTCCCCCCTGAAGTCCCACCGCCACATGGCTGTTGGCCTCGATGCGGCCCAGCACCTGGCGGGCCCGCAGCACCACCGAGGCGGGCACACCCGCAAGCCGGGCCGCCTCGATGCCGTAGCTGCGGCTGGCGCCTCCCCGGCAGACGCGGTGCAGGAACACCAGGTCGTTGCCGGTCTCCTCCACCAGCACCTGGGCGTTGCCGACGTTGGGCAGCAGCTCGGCGAGCTCGTTGAGCTCGTGGTAGTGGGTGGCGAAGATCGTGCGGGCGCCGATGCCCTCGGCCAGGTGTTCCGCCACGGCCCAGGCGATCGAGAGGCCGTCGAAGGTGGCCGTGCCCCGGCCGATCTCGTCGAGCAGCACCAGGGAGCGGGGGCTGGCGTGGTGAAGGATGTTGGCGGTCTCGGCCATCTCCACCATGAAGGTGGACTGGCCGCTGGCCAGGTCGTCCACCGCCCCCACCCGGGTGAAGATGCGGTCGGCGATGCCGAGCCGGGCAGAGCGGGCCGGGATCCAGCTGCCGATCTGGGCCATCAGCTGCAGCAGGCCGCTCTGGCGCAGATAGCAGCTCTTGCCGCTGGCATTGGGGCCCGTGAGCACGATCAGGTCCGGCGCCGGTGCTCCGTCGGCCTCCGGAGACCCCAGCTGCAGGTCGTTGGCGGTGAAGGACGCATCGACCAGCAGCTGCTCCACCACCGGATGGCGCCCCGCCTCGATCACCAGCTCGCGGCCCTCGCTGAGTTCGGGCCGGCAGTAGCCGCCGGTGGCCGCCACCTCCGCCAGGGAGGCCAGGGCATCGAGTTCCGCCACCCGCCGGGCGGCTGCCCGCACGGGCCCGGCCGCCTCCCCCACCCGGCGGCGCAGGTCGCAGAAGAGGTCGTACTCCCGCTGGCAGGCCCGGGCCCGCAGCTGCAGGATCCGGCCTTCGCGGCCCTTGAGATCCGGGGTGACGAAGCGTTCCTCGTTGGCCAGGGTCTGGCGGCGGATCCAGTGGTCCGGAACGGCGGCGGCCCGGGCGCGGCTCACGGCCAGGAAGTAGCCGAAGGTGCGGTGGTACTGCAGGCGCAGGTTGGGGTTGCCGCTGGCCCGCCGTTCGATCGCCTCCTGCCGGGAGAGCCAGGCCTCCTGGTCGTCGAGCTGGTTGCGCAGGCCGTCGAGCACCGGATCGACCCCGTCATGGAGCAGCCCGCCTTCACTCAGCGACAGGGGCGGCGTGTCGACCAGGTGGTGGCGCACCTCCTCGGCCAGGGCGGCCAGCTCGGGCCACGGACCCTTGAGGGCCGCCAGGGGGCCGCTGCGGCAGGGGGCCACCAGGGCCGCGAGGCGGGGCAGCCGCTCGAGGCCGTCGGCCAGGGACACCAGGTCGCGGGCGGAGGCGCTGCCGGCGCCGGCCCGCCCCGCCAGCCGCTCCAGATCCCCCATGGGCCGCAGCAGCCGGCGCAGCCCCACCCGCAGGGGCCGCTGCTCCACCAGCTCGCTCACCGCCTCCTGACGCTCCAGGATCGCGGCGCGATCCACCAGGGGGGCCTCGATCCAGCGGCGCAGGCAGCGGCCGCCCATGGCGGTGGCGGTGCGGTCGAGGGCCCAGAGGAGGGAGCCCTGCAGGGCGCCGCCCAGCTGGGTGCGGGTGAGCTCCAGATTGCGGCGGGTCTGGGCGTCGAGCACCAGCTGGTCGCCGGCGTGCCAGAGCCTGGGCATCTCCAGCGGGATGGCCGCGGCGCCTTCCGCCGCCGCCGCCTGGGTGGTGTCCAGGTAGGCCAGCAGGCCCCCGGCGGCCCGCAGCGCCAGGGGCGCCTCCCCCAGCCCCAGGCCATCGAGGCTGGCCAGGCGGAAGCGGCGGCGCAGCAGGGCGTCGGCTTCGGTGGCCTCGAAGGGGGTGCGGGCCAGGGGGGTGAGCCGCAGACCCTCGGGGCACCAGGCAGGCGCCTCCGCCGGGCCGGGCCACACCACCTCGGCGGGCTCCAGCTGCAGCAGCTCCTGGTGCAGGCTGCCGCTGCCCGTGCGCTCGGTCACCCGGAACTCGCCCGTGCTGACGTCGGCGACGGCCAGGCCCCAGCGGCCCGCTGCGCTGCCGTCCCCGTCGAGGACCACGGCGCAGAGCCAGTTGTTGCGGCGCGCGGCCAGCATGCCCTCCTCGAGCACCGTGCCGGGGGTGAGCACCCGGGTGATGCCGCGCCGCAGCAGGGCCCCCTTGGCGGGGGTGGCCTCCAGCTGGTCGCAGAGGGCCACGCTGAGGCCGCGGCGCACCAGGTCGGCGCAGTAGCGCTCGGCGGCGTGGTGGGGGATGCCCGCCATCGGCACCCGACCCAGGGCCTTGCCGGCATCCTTGCCGGTGAGGGTGAGCTCGAGCAGACGCGAGAGCAGGATCGCGTCCTCGAAGAAGAACTCGTAGAAGTCGCCGAGGCGGTAAAGCAGCACCCGGTCCGGATGGGCCGCCTTGAGCTCCACGTAGTGCCGCAGCACCGGCGTGAGCGTCGCCGGATCCACCAGGGAATGGTGGTGCCAGCGGGGCAGGTCGTCTGCGGGCTCCGGGACCGCGTCAGCGGGCGTCGCCGGGGCGCCGCTGGCGTCGCCACCGCCCTCGGTGCCGGTGGCCGTGGCCGCTGGCCGCTGCCGGCGGGGGCGGGGCCGGGCGCTGGCGTCGGCCAGCAGGGCCTGGTCGTCCGGGGCGTCCCCATCCGACGGCGACTCCGTCGAGATCGGCTCGGGCGTGCCACCGAACAGGTCCCCCTGCAGGGCCGGATCGTCCGCGAGCGTGAGCTGCTGCTGGACTTCCCTGGCCATGGGTCCGCCGTCAGGAGCGTCCCGATCGTAAGGGGATCGGGTCGGGGGGCTGGCCTGGGTGGCCCTGGTGCTGCTCAACTGGGGCATGAGCTTCTTCATGGTCTGACCCCTTGACGGTTTTCGAAGGTCGCTTCACCGATGTCGCCGGTCTGCGGATCGGCCTGGTGATCGCCCGCTTCAACGATCTGGTGACCGGCAAGCTGCTCAGCGGCTGCCTCGATTCCCTCTCCCGCCACGGCATCGACGTCAGCCCCGAGAGCACCCAGCTCGACGTGGCCTGGGTGCCGGGCAGCTTCGAGATTCCTCTGGTGGCCCAGCGGCTGGCCGCCAGCGGTCGCTACCAGGTGGTCATCACCCTGGGGGCGGTGATCCGGGGCGACACCCCCCACTTCGACGTGGTGGTGGCCGAGGTGAGCAAGGGGGTGGCCGCCGTGGCCCGCGACACCGGCGTGCCGGTGATCTTCGGGGTGCTCACCACCGACACCCTGCAGCAGGCCCTCGAGCGGGCCGGCATCAAGAGCAACCTGGGCTGGAGCTACGGCCTCCAGGCCCTGGAGATGGGCAGCCTGATGGCCGCACTGCCGCAGCCGACGCCATGAACCGCAAGGGACTGATCCTGGCGGGGGGCAGCGGCACGCGCCTGGCCCCCCTCACCACCGCCGTCAGCAAGCAGCTGGTGCCGGTGTACGACAAGCCGATGATCTACTACCCGCTCAGCACCCTGATGCTGGCGGGCATCCGCGAGGTGCTGGTGATCACCACCCCCACCGACCAGCCCGCCTTTGAGCGCTTGCTGGGGGACGGATCCGGCTGGGGCATGGAGATCCGCTATGCGGTGCAGCCGAGCCCCGATGGGCTGGCCCAGGCGTTCCTGATCGGCGCCGAGTTCCTCGACGGCGCACCGGCGGCCCTGGTGCTCGGGGACAACCTCTTCCACGGCCACGACCTGATCCCCCAGCTGCAGGAGGCCAACGGCGAGCGGCCCGGGGCAACGGTGTTCGCCTACCCGGTGAGCGATCCGGAGCGCTACGGGGTGGTGGAGTTCAGCGGCGATGGCCGGGTGCTGAGCATCGAGGAGAAGCCGCCCCAGCCGCGCAGCCGCTATGCGGTCACGGGCCTGTACTTCTACGACCACACCGTGGTGGAGCGGGCCCGCCAGGTGCGTCCCTCGCCGCGGGGCGAGCTGGAGATCACCGACCTCAACCAGCTTTATCTCGATGAGGGCCTGCTGCGGGTGGAGCTGATGGGCCGCGGCATGGCCTGGCTGGACACCGGCACCCCCGATTCCCTTCACGAGGCCGCCAGCTACATCCGCACCCTCGAGAAGCGCCAGGGCCTCAAGGTGGGCTGCCCGGAGGAGGTGGCCTGGCGCCTGGGCTGGATCGACCACGGCCAGCTGGAGCGGCTGGCCCTGCCCCTGAAGAAATCCGGCTACGGCGACTACCTGCTGCGCCTGCTGCAGGAGGCCGCCAGCGACCACCAGGCCCTGGAGCCCCAACGATGAACGTTCAGTTCCTGGCCATCGACGGCCCCCTGCTGCTCACCCCGGCGGTCTACGCCGATGAGCGCGGCTGGTTCAGCGAGAGCTGGAACCGGCGCCGCTTCGCCGAGGCCCTCGGCAAGGAGGACGCCGACGCCCCTGAGTTCGTGCAGGACAACCACTCCCGCTCCGTGCAGGGGGTGCTGCGGGGCCTGCATTTCCAGCGGGCGCCCCACCCCCAGGGCAAGCTCGTGCGCTGCACCGTCGGGGAGGTCTTCGATGTGGCCGTCGACCTGCGCCGGGATTCCCCGACCCTGGGCCAGTGGGTGGGCGAGCGGCTCAGCGCCGAGAACCAGCACCAGCTCTGGGTGCCGGTGGGCTTCGCCCACGGCTTCCTGACCCTGAGCCCGGTGGCCGAGGTGCAGTACAAGACCGCCGGCTACTGGAGCCGGGAGTGCGAGCGCTCCCTGGCCTGGAACGACCCGGCCATCGGCATCGACTGGCCCCTGGGGGAGCTGCCGGCGCCCCACCAGCCCCTGCTGGCCCCCAAGGACGCCGCCGCCCCCGGTCTGGGGGCCCTGGCCGCCGCCGGGGATCTGTTCGCGCCCGACAACGTGTGAAGGATGGCTCCGGCGGCGGGCAGGGCCCCGCGCTGCATGGCAGGATCCCCAACGCTGCCTGATCCGGCCCCGAGCCTTCCTGCCCCATGCAGATCCTCAATACCCTCACCGTTCTGGCCCTGGTGGTGATGTCCTTCGCCCTGATCGTGGCGGTGCCGGTGCTCTACGCGAGCACCGAGGACAGCGGCCGCTCCAACCGCCTGATCCTGATCGGCGGCGCCGCCTGGGTGGCCCTGGTGCTGGTCAACTGGGGCATGAGCCTGCTGGTGGTCTGAGGTCGACAGGGTGACGGCGTGACAGCCTCCCCTGATCACCCAGTCCCGCCTTATGAGCGTCACTCGCATTCAGCCCAGGCGCCGCTTTTCATTCTTTGAGTGGAAGGAGATCGTCGAGTATCGCGATCTCCTTTACTTCCTTTCACTGCGTGATATCCAGGTTCGCTACAAGCAGACCAGCCTCGGTGTCGTCTGGGTGATTCTCCAGCCGCTGGTGCCGGCCATCATTTTTGCTGTGCTGTTCGGCAATTTTGCCCGCCTGCCCAGCAATGGCCAGCCCTATCTGCTGATGGTGTTCACGGGCCTGATCCCCTGGAGTCTGTTCAGCAACACCATTGGCCGGGCAGGGGGGAGCCTGGTGGGGAATTCCAACCTGCTGTCGAAGATCTATTTTCCGCGCCTGATCATTCCCCTGGCCGCCATGGGATCAGTTGTGGTGGATGGGCTGGTGGGACTGGCGGTTCTGGTGGTGCTTCTGGCCCTCTTCGGCGTGGGTCTGGGATGGCACATGCTGGCGGCACCCTTCTTTCTTCTGGCGGCGTTCCTGATGGGCCTCGGGCTCACCCTGATCGTGGCCTCCTTGAATGTCTACCATCGGGACTTCGGCTATGCCGTGCCATTCGCTCTGCAGGCCTGGAATTATCTGACACCGATTGTCTATTCCTCATCACTGATCCCGGAGAAATGGCTTTTTCTCTATTCCCTGAATCCCACCGTGGGACTGATTGAGGGTTTCCGCTGGGCGGTGCTGGGCGGCGTGCCGATTACCTCCACTATGTTCCTGAGCATGCTGACCGGTCTGGTTGGCTCCCTGGCGATCGGTATGGCCGTGTTTCAGCGGATCGAGAGGGGCTTCGCCGACATCGTATGAGTGAGTCTTCCGATATCGCCATTTCGGTTCGGTCCCTTGGCAAGTCCTACAGAATCGGCCATCTGGAAACGGTGGCTGCTGATGAGACGTCGGCGGACGGGACGCCCCAGCGGGGAATCTGGCCCTGGCGACGGACTGGTGGCCGGCAGCGCCTGACCAGCGAGACCTTCTGGGCGCTGCGGGATGCGGACTTCGATGTTCCCCGGGGCAAGGTGTTCGGTGTGATCGGCCGCAACGGCGCCGGCAAGAGCACCTTGCTGAAGATCCTCTCGAGGATCACCGAGCCCTCCACGGGCATGGCCGAGATCCGCGGACGGGTGGGATCCCTGCTGGAGGTGGGCACGGGCTTCCATCCGGAGTTCAGCGGACGGGAGAACATCTACCTCAACGGCACCTTGCTGGGCATGCGACGCCGGCAGATTGATCGGGTCTTCGATGCGATCGTCGATTTCGCTGAAGTCCACCGCTTCATCGACACACCCGTGAAGCGCTATTCCAGTGGCATGTATGTGCGTCTGGCCTTTGCGGTGGCCGCCCACCTAGAGCCGGACATTCTGATCATCGATGAAGTGCTGGCTGTCGGCGACCTTCAGTTCCAGAAGAAGTGCCTCGGCAAGATGAAGGATGTCACCGGCCAGGGCCGCACCGTGCTGTTCGTGAGCCACAGCCTGAGTACGGTCAACAGCCTGTGTGATACCTGCATGTTGCTGGAGAATGGCAAGGTGACTCAGATCGGCCCCACCGAATCCGTTACGGCTTCCTATTTCGCCAGCAGCGAGGAAACGTCGGGTTCATCGCTCGACCTCCGTGCGGATCCACCCGGCGACAGGTTCTGCCGCATGATCGGGGCACGGATGGTGGACCGGTCCGGCGAAAGTCTCAGCTATGCGCACATTGACCGGGAGTTCGGCCTCGAGATGACGTATGAACTTCTGGAGCCCTCCACTGGACAGGTGATCCCGAATTTCCATTTCTTCACAGCTGGCCAGTGTGCTTTCATCACCAGTCCTCGTCAGGAGTCTCCTGTCACCTTGGGACGCCATCGGGCGACGGTCTGGTTGCCGGCGCGATTTCTCAATGAGGGAACCTATTCCGTCAACTTTGCGGCCACCACCCCGATGCCCCAGTGTTGTCATTTTCATGTGCAGGATCAGTTCTGTTTCCAGGTGATCGAGGATCTCCATGATGAGGCTCGTCATGGTGCTGTGCATAAGGTGCCCGGTGCCGTACGGCCGCAATTGAACTGGAGCTTGAATTAATGGCTTTGGCGTGGCACCTGGCCGTACGACATGAGAGAATGGTGCCCTGAGGTGGGATGGGTTTTGTTGGTCTATTCCTTTGCTTCCATGGTGCATTTCGATTCGTCTTTGGTGCGCGCCTATTTCCATGAGATGTCGCGCTTCCCTAGGCCCGGTGACAGTGCCTTCCTGCATCACTCCAACTACGGCACCGTGCCACCCAACTGCGACTGGGCCCACAATCCCGGCAACCGGAGCGACATGCGCGCCGAGCGTCTGCGTGGGTTTGCGGCGGAGGCCGGGCATGAGGTGGCGTTTCAGCGCCTCATGGGCATCGCCGATGGCTGGGGTCTGGAGGATCTTGATGCCTTCAACGTGCTGCCTCTGCCCTCCCTCGCCTGAGATGGCTGAGCCCAGCCATCGCGCCACGGCCCTGGAGGGTGTGCTGGAGATCCGGCGCCAGCCCCACGGAGATCAACGTGGCCGTTTCCTGAATGTGTTCCGGCGCGGCGAATGGGATCAGCTGTGGGGAGAGGACCGGCCGATCGAGCAGGTGAATCTCAGCCACAATCCACGGCCCGGCACGGTCCGGGGACTGCACCTGCAACAAGGAACGCCTCCCGAGTTCCGGTTGGTCAGCTGCGTGGTGGGCCGTGTGTGGGACGTGGCCGTTGATCTGCGGCCCGATTCCGCCACGCGAGGCCGATGGGTGGCTGTGGAGCTCAGTGCCGAAGCCGGCAACTCCCTGCTGATTCCCACGGGCTGTGCCCATGGGTTTCAGGTGCTGGAGTCGGACAGCGCCTTGCTTTACCTCCACGGGGCGCCCTATCGCCCCAAGGAGGAGAAGGGTGTGCGCTGGGATGACCCCCAGCTCGACATCGACTGGCCGATGGAGCCCCGCGACCTAAGCGAGCGCGACCGGTCGCTGCCCCTGCTGGAGTGCCTGCCATGACCCACCATTGCAGGCACTGCGGAACCCCTCTGCAGCACGAGGTGATTGATCTGGGCCATCAGCCGCCCAGCAATGCCTACCTGTGCGAAGCAAAGCTGAGTCTGCCGGAGGTGACGTTCCCTTTGCGCGTGTATGTCTGCTCAAACTGCTGGCTCGTGCAGCTCCCCATGCATGCTCCGGCGGATGAGCTGTTCACGGCGGATTACGCCTATTTTTCCAGCACCTCCATCACCTGGTGTCAGCATGCGGAGCGGTTCGTCCAGGCGGCCGTCAAGCGCCTTTCGCTGGGGCCCGGAAGTTTAGTGGTGGAGGTTGCCAGCAACGATGGCTACCTGCTCCAGTACGTGAAGGCCCAGGGGATTCCCTGCCTCGGCATTGAGCCCACCCACGCCACGGCGGAGACGGCGCGCTCCAAGGGGGTCGAAACGATCGAACGATTCTTCGGGGGTGCCCTGGCCGAAGAGCTGATTTCTGACGGCCGTCGGGCTGATCTGTTGGTAGCGAACAATGTGCTGGCCCACGTCCCCGACATCAACGACTTTCTGGCCGCCATCGCCCGCCTGCTCCGACCCAGTGGCCTGGCCTCGGTTGAGTTTCCCCACCTTTTGCGTTTGCTGGATGGAAACCAGTTCGATACGATCTATCACGAACATTACAGCTACCTCAGTCTCACCACGCTACAGCGGATGGCGGAGGCGGTGGGGCTGATGGTCTTCGACGCTGAGCCGCTCACCACCCATGGCGGCAGCCTCAGGATCTGGCTGGCGCGCCGAGGGGAGGCGGCATCCCAGCGCCAGACCGTTGCCGAGCGTGAGGCCGTGTCGACGGTTCTGTCGGAAGAACGGGCGGCCGGGCTGGAGACTCTGGCGGCCTATGCCCATTGCCAGATCAATGCCCTCAGTGCCAAGTTCGCCTTGATGGAATACCTGTTGGCGGCACGACGCTCCGGCCAGTGTGTGCTCGCCTATGGCGCCGCCGCCAAGGGAAACACCATGCTTAACTTCGCCGGCATCCGCAGCGATCTCCTGCAGGCAGTGGCCGATCGAGCCCCGAGCAAAATCGGCAAATGGCTGCCCGGCAGCCACATTCCGGTCGTCAGTGTGGAAGACCTGCTGGCTCGCCGTCCCGATGAGTTGCTGGTGCTGCCCTGGAATCTGGCGAAGGAAGTGAAGGCCCAGCTCTCAGGATCCATCGCCATTCCGATCAAGGTTGCCATTCCGTCGTTGATGACGATCTGAGCCATGAAGCAACAGGGGTACCGCAGGATTCCATACACTCAGCCTTCCATCACGGAGCTGGAAGTCGGCTATGCCACGGATGCAGCCCGCCATGGATGGGGGCAACAGTGTTACGACTACATTGTCCGCTTTGAAGAGGCTTTCCAGCGGCACCTCGGCGTGACCCATGCCATTGCCACCAGCAGCTGCACGGGAGCCCTGCAGCTAGGCCTGCATGCCTTGGGCATTGGGGAGGGTGATGAGGTGATCTTGGCGGATACCAATTGGGTAGCCACCTTGGCACCGATTCTTCATCTCGGCGCTCAGCCGGTATTCGTGGACATTCTGCCCGACACTTGGTGCCTTGATCCCAGCCAGGTGGAAGCGGCCGTGACAGAAAAGACGAAGGCCATCGTCGCTGTCCACCTCTATGGAAATCTCTGTGACATGGATCGACTGTTGGCGATTGGTGAGGCTTACGGCATCCCTGTGATCGAAGATGCTGCGGAAGCCATTGGCTCCATATGGAAAGGAAAGCGGGCCGGCAGTCTGGGCCGTTTCGGAGCTTTTTCCTTCCACGGAACCAAGACCATGACCACGGGGGAAGGCGGCATGTTCGTCACCGATGATGGGGAATTGTTCGAACGGGTTCTGACACTGTCCAACCACGGTAGGGCCAGGAAACAGGTGAAGCAGTTCTGGCCCGACATCCTGGGCTACAAGTTCAAGATGAGCAATGTGCAGGCGGCCATCGGCTGTGGTCAGGTGGAGCGTATCGATGCGTTGATTGCCCGAAAGAAGAATATCCTCAGCCAGTATCGGGACGCCTTCGCCAGCGCCTTTCCCGGCACCGCCAGGTTGAACCCTGAAGGAAAGTATGATACGGAACCGGGTGCCTGGATGCCCACCGTTGTTTTCTCCGATGAGGTACTGGATTCGGTGGAACCCTTGAGGGCAGGGCTGGTGGATCGCGGGATTGATGCACGTGTTGTTTTTCATCCATTGAGTCTGGTCTGCAACACGTGGCCCCAATACTGTGAGGCTCTTGAAGTCCGCTCCAGCACAACGAACATCCAAGCTTCTAGTTTCTCCAGCCATGCGCTTAACCTCCCGTCTTTTCATGACATGGAAGAGGATGACCTTCGCTATGTGGTACAGTCAATTTCTGATATTCTAGGTAAGTCGTGAATCACTCGCTGATTCGCCAGCAGCTCAGCAGTTTGGGATATGCCAAGCTGACTGAGTTTATCGATAGAGATCAATATATTCTGCCGATTTGGACTTCCATCCACCAGTTGTCTCGCCTGATTTCAGTGCGTCGGAGCCTCGACTTCTCGCTGAATGATTTTCATAGCGAAGAGGAGACTGCGGCCGAGATCCTGCGGCTTTCGATACTTGACCGCGCCTTTTTGTCGGATCTCTACGACGCATCCAAGCAGATTCCATCATTTCTCAGGCTAGCTTCCTGCAGGGAGTTTGAGGAGCTCTACGCCCTGTTGCGCGAGACGGATCTGGTAGGAGTTGGAGATCGGAGCTATGGCATTCGCTACGATTTGCCGAACGAGGATATGTTCCGATCCCATTGGCATCAGGAGTTTGCCTCCAATCCCCAGAGCATGGATGGTCTCGTTCTCTGGATTCCTCTAGTTCCAGTGGCTGAGGATATGGGATCCGTTGTGATTTGTGAGGCATCGAATCATGAGGGGTTCATTCCTCATCAGCCGCTTGAAAAATATGCCTACAAGTCGGGTCTTTATCAGACAGGCATTCCTGATGAGGAGTCTGTGATTGCGCGGTACAAGCAGATTACGCCGCTCAGCAAGCCAGGAGATTTATTGTTGATGGACTTCAGCACGATTCATCAAAGTGGCTATAATCGATCTAATCAGCTCAGGGTGACAATGCAAGTGAGATATTTCAATTTCAAGAATCCTGAAGCGGTGGCTAATGGTTGGCCATCGAGTCCTACGGACTTTTTTCGGTATCAAGTTAAAAGCAAAAAGTAACCTCCTGTCTCACCCCGCATGATCCCCATGAAACGCTGCAATTGCTGTCACAGCCACTCGCTGGAAGAAATCTACAGGGGCTCACCAGCTTCAACCTCATTGACGACCATGAACACAACCCTTCGGGGTGCCACCGTTGTCAGTTATTGTTCTGAATGTGGTCATGTGCAGACGGACCCACTGATTGATTTGAAGGCTTACTACGAAGATACCTATGAAGTTGGCCGCCTTAACGAGAATGACGACCAGCTTTATGCCATGGATGGAGAGAAGCCAGTTTATAGGGCAGAGCATCAAGCCCGGGTTGCTTGCCACAAACTGGCGATATCGGATGGTGTTCGTGTGTTGGACTATGGCTGTGGCAAGAGCCTGACGATGATGAGAATCTGCGAGATGATTCCATCTCTGCAGCCCTATCTGTATGATGTCAGCGATAAGTATTTGCCTATCTGGAGCACCTTTACGCAGCTTGATCACTGTTTCGTTAGGAATATTCCCGATAGCGCCAAGGAAAGCTTTGACATTGTCACCTCATTTTATGCCCTAGAACATATCTCTGACCTGCAGGAATCTCTTGATTCCATCCGCGACTGCCTTAAGCCAGGCGGTGTGTTTTATTTTATTGTCCCCAATGTATTGGCAAATCTTGCTGATTTCATCGTTGCTGACCATGTGAATCATTTCTTGCCCTCATCGTTGCAAGCCATGCTGAAGGTGAATGGCTTTGAGGGTATTGAAGTGGATGCTAGTGTGCATTTTGCGGCTTATGTCGTGGCGGCAAGAAAGGCCTCAAGCGTTAAGGGTGAGGCAGTTGGATCTATGCCTTTGCCGTCTCTGCAGAGCCATGACTATCCCGTGGATGAACGGGAAAGGCGCATGCTGTCCGATATTGCTCAATTCTGGTCATCGCAGCAGGAGCGCCTGACGATGCGTCTATCATCCTTGCCTGATGATGCGAGCGTTGCCATTTACGGAGCCGGTTTTTATGGCACTTACCTGAGGGGCCTCCTGGAGGCATCAGGGCGAACACCAGCCGTGATTGTCGATCAAAATCCGTTCCTTCAGGGAACAAGCATTGCCGGTGTTCGTGTTGTGTCGCCTAGTGAACTGCCAGAGACCATCGATACCCTGCTCGTTGGGTTGAACCCGCAGAGTGCCAAGCAGATCATTCAAGGAATTGATCTGTGGCAGGGTAGAAAAATCGATTGTATCTATCTGGAGTAAGGACCGTGCGCTTGGTGATCTCGCAGCCAATGTATTTCCCATGGTATGGGCACCTGGAGCAGGTCATGGCCGCCGATACTTATGTGTTTTATGACGATGTGCAATTCTCCAAGGGAAGTTTTACTAATCGTGTGCAACTCCTGGTCGATGGCGTTCAGCAATGGCTCACGCTGCCTGTTCGTCTGCCCAGGGCAGCCATGGCGATCCAGGAGATTGAGCTGAATAGCGACAAGGATTGGAAGTTGGCCCATCTGCGTAAATTTCATGCTGCTTACCGCAAGGCTCCCTATCTTTCCGACGCGATGGAACTCATGGAGTCCGTTTTTTATGCCGAGGCTACGCGACTATCGTCCATCGCCATTGATTCCGTGAAGTGTCTCGCGACCTACTTCGGACTCGCGGACACGACGACCTTCGAGGTGTCATCGGAGCTGGGCATCGGTGGATGCGGCAGTGCGCGTGTGCTGGAGATCTGTCAGCATCTTGATGCCAATGAGTACATCACCGGGCATGGTGCGAAAAACTATCTGGATCAGCCTTCGTTCGAACGGGCTGGAATCGAAGTTTCCTTTCTTGACTATGGATTGATGCCTTATCCACAGTTGAGCCAGCCTTTCAACCCCTATGTTTCCAGCCTTGATCTCGTAGCCATGATGGGAAAGGAAGGGCGCAAAGCCATTACTGGTTCTGTGGTAAAGTGGAATCAATTCATTGCAAAATGACCTAAGCTTTCGCAACTTATGCAACGCGACCTTAATGCAGAGGCCACGCAATATCATGCGAAAGCCCCAACGATTTTTGAGAACGATCTTGTTCTGAATTGGTATCCTCAAAGAATACTGCAGCGGCTTCACACTGGCCGCTCGATTCTGGAATTAGGTATTGGGCATGGAATCACGGCTCGGATCTTTCACGAAGTGGCCAGCCGCCATGTCCTCATCGAAGGTGCTTCGGTTGTGATCGAGCAGTTTCGTGCTGAGCATCCTGATCTGGATTGCGAGATCCAGCATTGCTATTTCGAAGATTTTGAGACTTTAGAGAAGTTTGACTATATCGTCATGGGATTCATCCTCGAGCATGTGGATGATCCCCGTATGGTGCTTCAGAGGTATGCGCAATACCTGGCCCCCGGGGGCAAACTTTTTGTTGCTGTCCCGAATGGAAAGTCACTAAATAGACGCATAGGCTATGCCATGGGCAAGATCAATGATCTTTATGATCTCAATGCCAATGATGTGGCGATGGGCCACCAGCGCCAGTACTGCGTTGATACGCTCACGGCTGATTTGGAGTCATCAGGGTATGAACTGACCCATTTGGAAGGCATCTATCTCAAGCCTTTACCATTACCGGTTCTGCAACGTATGGAGGATGCGGCGGAGAATTTCCAGGCGTTGCTCCAGGTGGGCATCGATTTTCCTGAGCTTTCTGTAGGCCTGCTTGTGGAGGCTCAACTTCGTTGAGCGAAGCCGCAGCCGATGGATGATTACGCAATGGACGGGGCATCTGCTCGGGTGAGATGGACCGCGCTACGGCGACTCCCATCCGTGCAACGCCAGGTTGAGGGGAGCGTGTTGGAGAGCTGTTTGATCGTCCTGTTGAGGGGAGGTGCCTAGTTGGGCTTCAACATTCTTGTAACCGGTGTCGGCGCGATCATTGGCCAGGGCATTGTTGAAGCCCTGCGCTCCTGTGATGCCGAAGTTTGTGTGATCGGCTTGGATCGTTCGCCCCATACGGTTGGCTCTCATCTCTGCGATGTCTTCCTCTGCAAGCCGATCCATGATGAGGAAAGTGCAGCCTATCTTGAATTCTGGCGGCAGCTCCTCGTATCCCATCGGATTGATCTCGTCCTTCCAGGGATTGAGTCTGATGTGCTGTTTTTGGATTGGCATCGGCATGAGCTTGGTCAGCTGAGTACACTTGCCATCAATACGCCAAGAATGTTGAATATTTGTTGCAATAAGTTGATCACTTATGATGAGTTGTCTTCAATCGATATCGCCCGAATCCCTACGCTGTCTGCCAGTGCCACAGCTGATCTTGGGATTCTTGGCCTTGGCCCCTATGTACTGAAGCCATGCAGTGGTAATGGTTCAAGAGGAATCCATATTGTCGAGAGTCAGATGGACTATCAGCGCGCTTTCTCAGAATGTGGCGAAGCAGACTATATCGTGCAGCCCTATCTTGGTGATACTGAACATGAGTACACGGCCAGTGCATTTGGCCTAGGCAACGGTCGTAGCCTCACCCCTATTGTCTTTCGGCGTCTCCTTTCAAATGCTGGCTATACAAACTATGTGGAGGTGGAATCCTGTGAATCCATTGCGGCTTCGATTGATACCTTATCCCGGCATCTTCAGCCGGTGGGCCCCACAAACTATCAATTCAGGCTGCACCAGGGTCAGTATTACCTGCTTGAGATCAATCCACGCTTTTCCAGCTCGACATCGCTAAAGGCGGCATTTGGCTATAATGAACCAGGCATGTGCATTCAATTCTTCTTACAGCAGCAGACCCCTCCAGAGCCTGAGATTCTGAAAGGGCGTGCCTGGCGAAAAATCAGTGACGTCATTGTTTATGAAAGCGATCATCAGTGATATTCACGCGAACTATGCGGCGCTTCGCGCCGTGTTGGCTGATGCCGAGGCGTTGGGTTGTGATGGGTATATCTGCTTGGGTGATGTGGCGGGTTACCACGCCGACATCAATGAATGCATTGAATTACTGCGAACACTGCCCAACCTGGCTCTGATACGAGGCAATCATGATGCCTATCTGTTGAGCGGCATGGGATGCCCTCGCTCCGAGCTGGTTTCCCGAACGCTGGCCTATCAGGCAGCCGTGATCACTCCGGACAATCTCGCCTGGTTGGCAACCAGCCTGGATCAATTGCGCGTTGGCTTGGATCTTTTTGTCCATGGAGGTCCCGATGACTGCCTGGAGCAATACATTTATCGCGTGACTCCAGCCCTTTGCCGTGAAGGCTTGCAGAGGCTTTTCTGTGGCCATACCCATGTGCAGGTTCTTTACAGACTGGAGAGATTGTTATTCTGTAATCCGGGTTCAGTCGGACAACCGCGGGACGGCAACCCGAAGGCGGCGTATGCGGTTCTCGGTCCTGATGGGGTTCAGTTGAAGCGCGTAGAGTATGATATCGCTGCGACAGAAGACTCCATGAAGTCTGCAGGCTTTCCCGATTTCTCATTCACGAACCTTCGAAAGGGTGCGCAAGTCGGAGGGCGTGTTGATCAAATTATTCTTGAG
This sequence comes from Synechococcus sp. CCAP 1479/10, assembly GCF_019038515.1. Taxonomy (NCBI): domain Bacteria; kingdom Bacillati; phylum Cyanobacteriota; class Cyanophyceae; order Synechococcales; family Synechococcaceae; genus Synechococcus; species Synechococcus sp. CCAP 1479/10. The sequence continues at coordinate 29,797 of NZ_JAFKRJ010000016.1, forward strand.
GGCATTTAATGGACCAGTTGGAGCTTTTTCAACAGGAAGTTGATCGCAATATTGAAGGGCTTGCCGCTGATGAATCGCTATGGGAAGAAACCCTGGATTGGATGCATCATTCAGGAGTCCATAAGTACACCTACAACTTTTCATGGCTTGGGCGCCCTATCATTCAGTATCCTCAGGATATGGTGGCATTTCAGGAGATCGTTTGGCGTGTACGGCCCGATCTCATCATCGAGACTGGCGTGGCCCACGGCGGCTCCTTGATGCTCAGTGCATCATTGCTTGCCTTGCTCGATCGCGTGGATGAGTTGCAAGCAGCTCCTGACACCGTCAGGACACAACGCAAGGTTTTGGGCATTGATATCGATATTCGCGAGCATAATAGGAAGGAGATCCTGGCCCATCCCCTGTCCCCTTACATCCAGCTGATCCAGGGTTCGAGTATCGCTTCGGATATCGTTGAGCAAGTGACCAGCATTGCTTCTGGATATCAATGCGTCCTGGTCTGCCTGGATTCCGATCACACCTGTGAGCATGTGTTGCGAGAGCTTTTTGCCTATGCCCCCTTGGTTACCTCAGGCAGCTACTGCATCGTTTACGACACAGTGGTGGAGTATATGAGGCCTGAGTTCAGAACTGATCGTTCCTGGGGCCCTGGCAACAGCCCATTGACAGCGTTACAAATGTATCTTGCTGACCATGCTGGCTGGGCGATGGATAGAGCAATTGATCAGAAGCTGCAGATTACCGTGGCCCGCTGTGGATTTCTGAGAAAATTGTAGGATGCTTCGGGATGGTACAGGATCTGCGTAATCTTCCTCTGCCATTCTCCCGTAGCTCTTGTCTTGTTGGTTTTCGTGTGCGCGATTTCGATGTCTAGTCAATGAATGGTCCAATGTTAGGCTTGATCGCGCCTTAGCCCTGCGATGGAACAGCATCCACTGGTTACTGTTGGGATGCCAACATACAACAGGCCAGCGTCGTTGCAACGCGCTCTCGACTCTATCCGGTCACAGACCTATCGGCATCTGGAGATTGTTGTTTCAGATAACGCATCACCAGATCCTGAAGTGGGCCGGTTGATTGCAAATGTTTCGCATGCGGATCCTCGGATTCGTCATTATGTTCAACAGGCGAATGTTGGGCCTAGTGAGAACTTCGCCTTTGTTTTGCGTCAAGCTAGGGGCGCATTCTTTATGTGGGCGGCCGACGATGACGAGTGGCACCCAGCCTTCATTGAGAAGCTCTTGCGTCCACTCATCACCAATCCCAAGAGTGGTTTGTCATTCTGTGACTTCGATGTTCGCTATCCAGATGGGTCGCTATGCAAAGACTATGGATCTTTTTACGATGCGTATAGAGAATTTCTTCATGACGATGGTGCCAGCCGTGTGACCCACTACGCTCTTCAGGCTCCTGAACGAGGTAAAGCTAATCTGATTTATGGGCTTTTTCGTCGCGAGGCGTTGATTGATGCTTCTGTGACTAGGTTTTTTAACTCGGCGGCTTGGGGTGCTGACATGCTGTTTGTCTGCGATGTTCTATCCCGTTGGTCCTTCAATCTTGCGGAAGAACGGCTGTACAACGTTGGAATTCCTTTCCCAGCCTCTGAAACAGCGGTTCAAGGTTGCGCCAGCGAGCCTCAGCGTGAAAAGCACCATCGATGGAGGCTGATGGCCAGTCATCTGAAGTACTTTTTCGTTTATATTCGCATCATGGCAATAACCCCTGATTCTAACCCTGTTTCTTTCATGTCGTTCCTCTTCCGTCTTCTGCCATTGGTGATTCGCCGGATGAAGTTGGATCTGGCCTAGTTCCCGTTGCCTTTGGCCTGCCCACCAAGGAGAGTTTATCGGTCATTGCGTAGTATCTCAATTGTTGGGCATTGCTGAGATGCTTGCGGAGGGCAGTAGCGCGAGGGGTAGTAACATCAGCCACAGGAAGCCCCCAGCTGAATGCATGGCGACACTTGAGCAGCACGCCAGCAATATTGTTTCTCAGAATGGCGAGGACGGCATCCTTGCCGAAATCTTTCGGCGCATCCAACCCCGTTCCAGGCTGTGCGTTGAATTTGGCGCCTGGGATGGCAAGCATCTGAGCAACACGTGGGCGCTCTGGCACGAATCGGGCTGGTCTGCCGTACTGATCGAAGGCGACCGAGAGAGGTTTCGGCAACTTCAAGAGTCGATTGGCAGCTTCCCTGAGGTGCAGGCTGTTCATGCCTATGTTGTGGCTAGCGGACCCAGCAGTCTGGATAATCTGCTCTCAGCGGAGGCGATTGCACCTGATGGCATTGATCTTCTGTCGATTGATATTGATGGTGATGATTACAATGTCTGGGACTCGCTTAACACGTATCGGCCCAGGGTCGTTGTCATTGAATACAATCCAACCATCCCGCCGGAGCTGGACCTTGTGCAGCGAGAGGGTGAGTACTTCGGCGCTTCCGCTGCAGCGTTAACGCGCCTGGCTAAGGAGAAGGGCTATGGCCTGGCCGCCTGCACTGCCACGAACTGCATCTACGTCCGCGAGGACGACTTCTCCGCTTTGGGTTTCCCTGAGTTGGACTTGACCAGAATATTTGACAGGAGTCAGTTGTGCCATGTGATCAATGCCTATGACGGCAGAACGTATCTGACCAACAAGCCTGTTTACTCGCGCCCCTTGCCGCTAGCTTCCTATGCCTATTGGTCGGAGCGGCTGAAGCAGAATCTCTTCGTAGGCGCAGCTGAAACGACCCCTCCCGCCGAAAGTCTGCAGCCGGTCAGTCTGGTTCTGGAGTCGCTGCTTCCTCGGCGGAGCCTCCAGGATCGTGTTCTGGCGATGCTGGCTCGCACGGTCACCGGTCTCTGGGATCAGGCGGTCGCCTTCGTCACCGCTCTCCCGCCCTATCGCTTCGTTGAGCGGCTCGTTCAGTACCTGCAGCGGCGGGCGAAGGAGCGCTCCCTGATCCAGGCCTGGCGGCGTTCCGGAAGCCCGGTGCCCCCACCCCACCTTTATAAGCAGAAGCTGCTGACGCGTTATGCCTCCCGCTATCGGCTTGCAACGCTTGTGGAAACCGGTACCTATCTGGGTGACATGATCTTTGCCTTGCGCCATCGGTTCAAGGCGATCATCTCGATTGAGCTCAGCACCGATCTCTGTCAGCGGGCCCAGCAGCGTCTCCGTGAGTTCCCCCATATCTCCATCATCCAAGGAGACAGCTCCCAGGTGCTTCCACGCATTCTTGAAGGCCTCAGTGTTCCGACCCTCTTCTGGCTTGACGGGCACTATTCGGCGGGTAATACGGCCCTTGGGGATCGTGAAACGCCCGTATCTGCCGAGGTTGATGCCATTCTCAGGCATCCCGTGCAGGGCCATGTGGTGTTGATCGATGATGCACGTAACTTCGATGGCACTCACGATTACCCCACCCTTGCTGCCCTCAGTGATTATGTCCACAGGGCTTTTCCCAAGGCCGACTTCACAGTGAAAGACGACATCATCCGCATTGTTCTGTGAGGTGGGTACTTGACTGATCCGCTCGTCTCCGTGGTCCTGCCTGTCTATAACTGCGAGGACTATCTAGGTGAGGCCATCGAAAGCATCCTGCGCCAGACGTTCGATGCTTTTGAGTTCATCATCATCAACGATGGATCGAAGGATCGCTCCGCCGAGGTGATGAAGGGGTTTCAGGACGAGCGTATTCGTATCATTCATCAGGCCAACCAGGGCCTAGCGGCCACCCTCAACCGGGGCATCTCCCTGGCCAGAGGCCAGTATATTGCGAGGCAGGATCAGGATGATCTTTCCTATCCAGAGCGTTTGGGCAAACAGGTGGCCCACATGGAGGCCCATCCTGATTGCGTTCTGCTGGGTACCTGGGCGCAGATTCTGGAGGTGGATCGTCCCGTGGATCGCTTCCATCGCCATCCCGTGAATGAGGTGGAACTTCGCTATCTGATGCTGTTCAATAATCCGTTTGTGCACAGTTCGGTGATGCTGCGTAAGCAAGCTGTGCAGCAGGTTGGTGGCTACACCACAGATCCCGAGCGCCAGCCCCCGGAGGACTTCGAGCTCTGGTCCCGTTTGTCCCGGATCGGTCAGGTTGCCAACATGGGTGAGGTTCTGCTGGCCTATCGTGAAATCCCCGGGAGCATGTCACGGGTCGGACCTTCTCCGTTCCGGCGCCGTCTGATCACGATCTGCGCAGAGAACCTAGGAGGCTGCTGAAATAGTCGTCAATCCGAGGCCCGCCACGCCGTTTTGGTCTGAGCGGGCCATTGTCAGCTCTGGTCGGCAGT
>NZ_JAFKRJ010000017.1:0-22209 GCF_019038515.1 Synechococcus sp. CCAP 1479/10
GCCGGTGCGTTCCTGCTGGCCGCGCATTCGCTCAGTGCCGTTGGGCCATTCTCCCGCGGCTGGGCTGGTTTTTCAGCAGCCTCCTAGCGGCCGCAGCCCAGGTCTCCCCCGATGATCCCGATGTCGTCGCCATCGCCGCCCTCACCCATGGCGAAGCGGAGGCCCTGCCCGGTCGGCCTGATTTTTCGCGGATGCAGTCCCTGATGCTCCGAGCGATCGGGAGTTTCGCCCCCGACCCTCAGGCCCCGCCCCTCCGGCAGGACGCCCTGGGCCGTATTGAGGCGATGCGGGCGGGCTGGATGATGCGGGATTCCGCCGCCTATGGCCTCCTCCATACGGTGGGCCCGGTTCGCAACGTCGCCAAGCGGATCTGGCGGCTGCTCCAGCGTTTCAGGAGGGCCCGGTGAAGACCATCGTCATCGGGGGTGCCGGTTTCATCGGTGCCGTTGTCAGCGAGACCCTCGTGGCCACCGGCCGGGAGGTGACCATTATCGGCCGCCGTCAGCCAGGTGAGCATCGCACAGTCGCCGGCTGCAGCTATCGCTGTGCTGATCTGGGCAATCGGGCCGAGATGGCCGAGATTCTTGAGGCCGAGTGCGAAGTCATTGATCTTGCCTATGCCACCGTCCCCAAGACCAGCTTCGGCGATCCGCTCTTTGATCTGCAGGCCAATCTGCCGGCGAGCGTGGCCTTGCTCGAGGAGTGCATGGCGGCGAAGGTGCGCCGTCTGCTGATCGTTTCCTCCGGCGGCACGGTCTATGGGCGTTCCCTGTCCCTGCCCATGGCCGAGAGCCATCCGACCGCCCCCGTTAGTCCCTACGGCATCACCAAACTCACCATCGATCACTATGCGCTGATGTTTCACCACACGCGCGGACTGCCGGTGGTCGTCGTGCGACCGGCCAATGCCTATGGGGTGCTGCAGCGTGCCAGGTCGGGCCAGGGATTTCTCGCGGCCGCCATTGATGCGATCGTTTCAGGTCGCCCCATCGACATCTACGGACCCGAGGGAACGATCCGTGATTACATCCATGTCGATGATGTGGCCCGTGGCATCATTGCGGCCCTGGAATGTGGCCAGGATGGCGAGACCTACAATCTCGGCACCGGCATCGGCACCAGTAATCTTGAGGCCCTCGCGTTGCTCCGCCCCCTGGCTCGCCAGGCTGGCCGTGCCGTCACCGTGAGCCATCTCCCCCAGCGACGCTTTGATGTCGAAGCCAACGTGCTCGACAGCGCCAAGCTCACCGCCACATCCGGCTGGCGTCCCCAGGTGCCCCTGCAGCAGGGGCTGGCCCAGATGTGGGAGCATGCCCTGACGGCGTCCAGCTCCACCTGACGACCCCCCACGCTCCTTAAGTCCTGACCCATGGGAATTCTTTCGCGGCTGCTGGATCTTGGTGGGTCCTCCGCCGAACGTTCGACATCCCTGGATCCCTTCCTCAGCACCGCCAATCCCTCCCGCAATCCTGCCTGTGGGGAGTTTGAGGTGGACGGCTGGGTCACCTCCGCGTTCGTGGCCCGCACCCTGGTTCCCGTGGTCGGGGTTCATCCCTTTCCCCTGCAGGAACTGATGCTGATGACGGCGACGGTTTGTCGCTTCCAGCCCTCCCTGATCTTCGAATGGGGCACCAACATCGGTAAGTCGGCGCGAATCTTCCATGAAATCGCCCATTATTTCCATATCGCCACCACCATCCATTCCTGCGACCTCCCTGACGACGTCGACCATGTGGAGCACCCCCACGCCCAGCGGGGCGCGATGGTGCGGGGCCTGGCGGGGGTGCAACTGCACCAGGGCGACGGCCTGACCACCTCCCTCGGCCTGTGGGAGCGGGCAGGGCGCCCCCCATCCCCTCTCTTCTTCCTCGATGGCGACCACAGCCACGCCAGCGTCAGGCGGGAGATCGACGGGATCCTGGCGGCCGTCCCTGACCCGGTGCTGCTGCTGCACGACACCTTCCTCCAGTCCCCAGCGTCCGGCTACAACATCGGGCCCCGCCAAGCCGTCGAGGAGTCCCTGGCCGCCTTTCCCGGCCGCTTCCAGGCGGTGCATTCCGGGCTCAGCCTGCCGGGCATGACCCTGCTTTACTCCGCCGCCCCGGCTGCGGCGTAGGTTCGCCCCAGCCCCGCCGGCCCATGAAGATCCTCCATACGGTCGAGTCCTATCTGCCGGCCCGCCATGGCATGTCGGAGGTGGTGCGGCAGATCTCCGAGCGTCTGGTGGCCCGGGGCCACGACGTCACCGTCGCCACCCGCTCCGACCCGGCCCGCACCGGCGACAGCATTGAAGGGGTGAAGGTCAGGGGCTTCGATGTGCAGGGGAAGAGTGCGGTGGGGGTCTGGGGAGATGTCTCCGGCTACCAGCGTTACCTGCTCGGCTCCGATGCCGACGTCATCGTCAATTTCGCGGCGCAGCAGTGGGCCACCGATCTGATGCTGCCGCTGCTGCCCCAGCTGAAGGCCCGCAAGGTGTTTGTCCCCACAGGGTTCTCCGCCCTGGGCGACCCCACCTTCGCCGGCTACTTCGCCGCCATGGGCGAATGGATGCGCAGCTATGACACCTGTGTCTTTCTTTCGGACTCCTACCGCGACATCGATTTCGCCCGCCGTGAGGGTGTCGATCGCATCGCCATCATTCCCAACGGTGCGGCGGCCGAGGAGTTCGTCCGTCCCCGGGATCCCGGCCTGCGGGCCCGGCTCGGCATCCCCGAAGACGATCTCCTGATCCTGCATGTCTCCGGCTACCTGTCGGTGGCCAAGGGGCAGGCCGAGGCTCTCGAGATCTTCTCCCGCTCCCAGCTGCGGCAGGCCACCCTGCTGCTGGTCAGCCCGGATTTCTCCCAGTCCCTGGCCCGTTCCCTGACGCCGCGCCAGCTGGCCCGGGGCGTTTACCACCTGCTGCGGGGCAAGGGGTTGCGGGCCCTCGCCTTCCCCACCCAGCTGCAGGTGATGAAGCGCCTCAACCGGCGTCGCAACGCGGCGGCCGGCCGCCAGGTCCTCGGCCATGCCCTCTCCCGCGAGGACACGGTGAGCGCCTTCCTCGAGGCCGACCTGCTGCTGTTCCCCTCCTGGATCGAGTGCTCCCCCCTGGTGCTGTTCGAAGCCGCCGCTTCCCACACGCCGTTCCTCGTCACGCCGGTGGGCAATGCGGCCGAGATCATCGCCTGGACCGGGGGAGGGGAGCTGCTGCCCGGCGAGCGCAGTGACGACCGGGAAGGCAGCGTGCGGGCCGATGTGGCCGCCGGGACCCAGCGGCTGGAGGCCCTGGTGGCCGATGCTCCCGGCCGCCGCCGGATGGCCGACTCCGCCCACCGGGCCTGGCAGGCCCACTTCACCTGGGAGCGGATCGCCGACCAGTACGAACGGCTCTACCGATCCCTGCTCGACGGTGAGGCGATCCACGACCAGTTCCCGGCTCCCCCCCAGCTCTGATGCGCGTCCTCACCCTGATCTTCTCCAAGGATCGGCCGCTGCAGCTGCAAGCGACCCTGGCCTCGTTCGCCCTGCATTGCCGGGAGGCGGCGCAGACGCCGATCACGGTGCTCTACCGGGCCAGCTCCGAGCCGTTCTCCCGCGGATACGCCCAGCTGCGGGAAGAGTTCCAGGGCCGGCTCCTGATCGACTGGGTGGAGGAGCGCTCCTTCCGCCACGATCTGCTGGCCTGCCTGCGGCAACCACCGGCTGCGTCCCGCTGGCGCCGGATCCTGGATCGGCTGCGGCTGCGCTCATGGCGTCCGCGCTGTGAGCAGCTGCTGTTTCTCGTCGATGACAACATCTTCGTGCGGCCCTTTTCGCTGCGATCGATCGTGGAGGCCCTGGAGCAGCAGCCCTCCGTCATCGGCTTCTCCCTGCGCGTCGGCCGCAACACCACGCGCTGCTATTCGATGAACTGTGCCCAGCCGCTGCCGGATTTCCAGCCCGTGGCTTCGGGTCTGCGCTTTCGCTGGGTGGGCCAGACCGGCGACTTCGGCTACCCGGTCGAGGTGTCCAGTTCCGTCTACCGCCTCGCCGATCTGATCGGCCTGCTGCGGACCCTCCCCTACACCAACCCCAACCGCCTGGAACAGGTGCTCTCCTCCTCCAGTTCCCTCTTCGCCCTGGGCAAGCCTGACCTGCTCTGCTTCGAGCAGTCGGTGGCCTTCTGCGCACCCATCAACAAGGTGCAGACGATCCTCGACAACCGGGCCGGCGCCTCCGATGACTACTCCAGCGAGGCCCTGCTCAAACGCTTCCTCGCGGGGCAGCGGGTGGATGTGGCGGCCTTGAAGGATTTCGTTCCCCAGGCGGCCCATGTGGAAATCGATCTGCCATTGCAAGCCTTCCAGGCGCTATGACAGCGCGCATCGCGACCCTGCTCTGCATGAAGGGGGGCACTCCGGAGGCCATGGCCCTGCGGGCTATCCGCAGCACGGCCTCAAGCCTTGCCCAAGGAGACCTGATTTACCTGCGCGTCGACGGAGGCCAGCTCATGGATCCCGATGGGTTCCGAGCCGCTGCCGCTCCAGCCACCTTGGTGCTTCGGGAAGTGGCGGAAGCGCGGGGATTGGCCCATGGACTTAACAAACTGGTGGAGGAGGCACTGCGGCATCCAGATGTTGCCTTTCTGGCTCGGATGGATGCTGATGATGAATCACTTTCTGGTCGAATGCAGATTCAGCGTGAGTTTTTCGAAGCTCATCCTGAGCTGGACATCCTTGGTACAGCATGCCACGAGATAGATGAGCATGGTACCTATCTACAATTAAAGAGAATGCCTCTACACCACTTGGAGATCGTTCGCGCATTGCCGCGTAGCAACCCACTCAACCACCCCACAGTAATGATGCGCCGACGTGTATTTGAGTCTGGTCTTCGATACCGCAAGGATGTCCGGCGAACGGAGGACTACCACTTATGGATTGCAGCTGCAAGTCAGCGCTTCGTTTTTGCTAACCTACCAAATCCCTTGCTAAACTATTGTCGAGACTCTCGCTTCTTCCTGCGTCGTGGCGGGTTTCGTCAAGCCTGTGCGGATCTGAATGTCAGGCTGCGTGCTATCCGAGAATTGCATTTGTTTAGTCCGCTCAACTTCCTATGGGCTTTCTCCGCATTCCTGCTCAGGCTTCTTCCTGCTTGGGCGCAGCGATGGCTTTATCTGCAGCTGAGATAAAACTTGCCTACATCTTGAACTTAGGCATATCCAAAACGAGAAACCCTCAAGGTTTCCTGATGGAAACGGTAATCCAGTTCTGCTCTGTTGAGGTTGTGATCTGGAATTCAGGACTGCCGGGCAACTTCTCGTCAATGAAGTGTTTTTCGTCTCTGTTCCACGCGACAAATCTTCCATCCATTTCGCATAAATTCCATTGATGGAGTCCAGTATAGTTTTCAGATACCGCCACATTGATGTGATGACCCAATAGGACTGTGCCGGTCGGCTTTGCTAATGCATACATTTGCTGAATGGCTGAAACGGGATTATAGCAATGATCAAGACAGTTGCTGGCATAAGCAAAATGAAAATGCTCAGGATCATAGGCGTCACTTATGCTCTCTGCATCACACTGAATCACAGGGAATCGCGACCTTACCCCGAAGTCTCTGAAGATGGCAGCAAAAGCATTTGCGAGTGCGTCAGTCGGTTCAATTGTGATCTCTTTTGACGGTACACCTTCAGTGCCTAGGGCTGCCATAGCGCCAGCACCTACTTCTAGGCAGAAAATCTCTCTTTCAGGAAAGTGCGCGATATAGGTTGGAAATTGAAAATCAAATCTTGAGCCTAATCTTAGCTTATATGAATCAGCCCAGCTCCATCCGTCAAGGGCGACTGATAAGTACCAAAACTTTAACTCGTCTATTAGGCCTTGCTGCCATTGCCTGTAGGCGTCTGTTGGGATGTCTTTGGGCGGGGGTATGAATTCATCCGCGATCTGTTTACATCTGCGCTCAATTGCTTTCTGGTAGATATTATCAGGCCGAAGCAGAGCCGTCTCTGAAATGCCTTTTGTTGCTGCAGGACCAATAAGTTTGATAAGCGCTTTCTTGGCAAAAGACCTGAGCCGTTGTCGCATTGCCTCAAGGTTGACGGGCTATCCTTATGATAGCATGGTAGGTATCTGCTCACGGCCTCCGTTGGTGATTAAGCCATCCAGCTAGTGCGTTTTCCTGGCTCTGGACTTATTGTTTGTCGCGTTGCTTATTGAGGTAGAATCTGGTGTAAAAGAGAATAGTCAGCGCAAGCCATAACCGTACTTGTTCATCTTTCTCCAGGCCCAGCCATCACGGCAGATGTCTTCCAGATTGCGGGTGGTGGACCAGCCCAGCAGCTGCTGCGCCGCGGTTGAATCGGCCACACTCTCCGCCACATCGCCTGGCCTGCGGGGTGCGAATTCGTAGGCCACAGGACAACCGTTGATCCGCTCGAAGGCCTCGATCATTTCGAGCACGGAGTGTCCCTGGCCGCTGCCGAGATTGAGAGTGAGGATCTGTTCGTCCGTCGTCAGGAGCAGATCCAGGGCCTGCCTGTGGCCCTCGGCCAGATCCATCACATGGATGAAGTCACGGATGCCGGTGCCATCGGGTGTGGGCCAGTCGGAGCCGAAGATCTGCACGTGGGACCGGAGTCCCATGGCCACCTGGGTGATGAGGGGGAACAGGTTGGAGGGCACCCCGTTGGGGTCCTCGCCGATGCGTCCGCTGGGGTGCGCTCCCACGGGGTTGAAGTAGCGCAGCCTGGCCATGCGCCAACCCGGTTCGCTGGCGGCCGTGTCGGCCAGCATCCGCTCCACCGCCGCCTTGGTCTGTCCGTAGGGATTCGCCGGCTGGACGCAGGCGCTCTCAGGGATCGGCAGCTCCTGCGGGCAGCCGTAGAGCGCGGCGGTGCTGCTGAACACGATCGTCCGGCAGCCGTGGCGCCGCATCGCCTCGAGCAGGCAGCGGGTGCCTTCGACGTTCACGTGCCAGTAGCTCAGCGGCTCCTGGATCGAGTCACCCACGGCCTTGAGGCCGGCGAAATGCAGCACGGCCGCCACGCCCCCGCCGCTGCCGCCGCAGCGGAACGCCCCATCGAGGGCCTCCGGGCTTCGGATGTCACCGTTGATGAAGAGCAGCCGGCGATCACCCGTGGCGGTTTCCCAGGCCTGATGCACGCCGTCCTGATCAACAGCGTGCCGGCAGGGGCTGAGCTGGCAGAGTTCCGCCACCCGGTGGAGCGCTTCGACGCTGCTGTTGTGCAGGTTGTCGATGACAACCACGTCGTGGCCGGCACCGATCATCACCAGACAGGTGTGACTGCCAATGAAGCCAGCCCCTCCAGTGATCAGTACAGTCGCCAAGGACCATGACCAAGGGTTGGTGATCCTACGCGGTTAGGTGCCGTCCATCCCGTGAGACTCAAGGAAGAGCCTTGAACCGGGCCATGGAGCCCCGGGGGTGCACATCCGGCTGGGCGCCCCTGGCCCTGACGAGCAGGCGAATCGTCTTGATCAGGATCAGTGTGTCCAGCATCAGACTGGCATTGCGCAGGTAATAGAGGTCGTAGCTGAGTTTCATCCTGCTGTCCTCGATGCTGGCGCCATAGGGATAGCAAACCTGCGCCCATCCGCTGAGTCCGGGACGCACCCAGTGGCGCACGCGATAGTGCTGGATCTGTTGCTCCAGCGTGTCTTCGATCTCGGGCCGCTCCGGCCTCGGGCCGATCAGGCTCATTTCACCCTTCAGCACGGCAATCAGCTGGGGAAGTTCATCGATGCGCAGCCGTCTCAGCAGCTTTCCCACCCGCGTGACGCGGGGGTCGTCGCGGCTGGCCCAGCGGGCACCCCGTGCCTCCGCTTCCTCGCACATGGTCCTCAGCTTCCAGACCTCGATGGCCTCCCCGTACAGACCTGTCCTGACCTGGCGGTAGAGGATCCCCCCGCCGCCCTCGAGACGGATCGCCAGGGCGGAGACCAGCAGCACCGGCGCCGTGATGATCAGCAGCAGGCTGGCGACGACCACGTCCCCCATGCGTTTGAGCCGCCATCCCCAGCGGTTGGGCTGCAGTTCGAAGCCGTCGGCCTGCAGCAGCCATCGGCTCGAGAACAGCTCCGGTGGGACCCGCTGGAGGTGGTGCTCGGCCCAGATGACGAGGCTGCAGACACTGGCGCCCCGTTCGCGCCGCGCCAGCAGTTTCTGCAGCAGGACGTCACTCAGTTCGGCCGCCTCGCTCACGGCGATGCCGTCCACCGTCAGCAGGATGGTCTCGAACGCCGGCTCCAGGGCACGGCAGTCGTAGTAGTGGAGATCCAGCTGGGTGTGGCCGCCGTCCCGTTCGAGCTCGCGCCGCACCACCGTCAGTTCCGCCGTCTCCCCCACCAGCAGCCAGGCCTGGCGGCGGCTCAGCAGCCGGGTGACGACCAGCTGCGCCGTTCCCGAGGCCAGCGTGACCGCCGCCAGCAGCGGGAGGATGAAGTTCCGGAACGTCCGCGGATCATCCACCTTCAGGCCCCAGTTGAGACCCACGACGACGACGGCGAGCACCAGCAGGGCCACCACGGCGGTCGCGCCCAGCCGTCGCCGCTGGGAATCCCGCTGGCCCTGGTCAGGCTTGGAGTAGCGCCCCAGCAGGTAGGACGTTCCCACCCAGAGCAGGGTCAGGCCCACGATCGAGCCGGTGATGCCGGCCCAGCGGTCGAACCGCTGCAGGAACAGACTGTTGTAGGTCCCCAGCAGCAGCAGGGTGTCGAACAGGGCCAGCCCCAGCAGCAGCCGTCGCTGTCTCAGCCAGGGAGTCCGCCACCACATGCCTTGCCGCCACCGCCACCGCCCGACTTTATGGGCGCTGCCGCCGCCCTTCCCCGGCCGCAGGATCCGCGCCCGGCGTCCCCATTTGACCGAGGGGCCCCCCATGGGGCATGCTTCGATCCGGCCAAGGGGCCGAACTGCGGATGTAGCTCAGTGGTAGAGCATCTCCTTGCCAAGGAGAGGGTCGAGAGTTCGAATCTCTTCATCCGCTTGTCTGTTTCAGCATCAGCCGCTGGCTGTCCACCCGGCTGAAGCCCAGCTTCTCGTAGAAGCCCTCGCCTGTGGTGGTCATCAGGTAGACCCGCTCGGCCGCCGCCACCTCCGGGCTGGCCAGCAGCGTCTCGACGATCCGCCGGCCGACCCCCCGGCCCTGCTGGTCCTCGGCCACCACCACGTCCCAGAGCACGGCACGGAACACCCCGTCACTGGTGGCACGGCCGAAGCCCACCAGGGTTCCCGCCTGCCAGGCGCTCACCACCACCTGGCTGCCGCCGAGCATCCGCCCCAGCTGGGCGGGCCGGCGGCCGGTGGCCCAGAAGCTGTGGCCATCGAGCAGGGTGCGGAGGGCCGCCAGTCGCCAGCGCAGGCGCAGCCGCAGCCGGCCGTGGCGGACCAGCCGGATCGGGGCGAGGGAGGGGGCCTCGGGCCTGGGGGGGGCGCTGCTCAACGGACCGGGGTGGGGCGCATCAGCTGCGAATCCTGCTCGGTGGCCTCCCCAGGTGCGGATCCCCGGCGAAGGAGACGCCGAGAACCCTTGCAGCAGCACGATTCTTCGCTCTCGGCCACGGTTTTGCGATGGTAGGGTAAGAAACTACGGACAGGCCAACTCCATGCTCAAGCTGCTGCTGGGTGATCCCAATGCCCGCAAGCTGAAGCGTTACCAGCCGTTGGTGTCCGACATCAATCTGCTGGAGGAGGAGATCGAGCCCCTCAGCGACGAGGAGCTGAGGGGCCTGACGGCCGAGTTCCGCCAGAAGCTGGAGAAGCCCGAGACGGCGGCCCGCCGCAAGGCCCTGCTCGATGAGCTGCTGCCCCAGGCCTTCGCGGTGGTGCGCGAAGCCGGCAAGCGGGTGCTGGGCATGCGCCACTTCGACGTGCAGCTGATCGGCGGCATGGTGCTCCACAACGGCCAGATCGCCGAGATGAAGACCGGCGAGGGCAAGACCCTGGTGGCCACCCTGCCGGCCTACCTCAACGCCCTCACCGGCCGCGGGGTGCACGTGGTAACGGTCAACGACTACCTGGCCCGCCGCGACGCCGAGTGGATGGGCCAGATCCACCGCTTCCTGGGGCTGAGCGTGGGCCTGATCCAGCAGGACATGAGCCCGCCGGAGCGGCGCCGCAACTACGCCTGCGACATCACCTACGCCACCAACTCCGAGCTGGGCTTCGACTACCTGCGCGACAACATGGCGAGTGACATCGCCGAGGTGGTGCAGCGCGAGTTTCAGTACTGCATCATCGACGAGGTGGATTCGATCCTCGTCGACGAGGCCCGCACCCCCCTGATCATCTCCGGCCAGATCGAGCGGCCCCAGGAGAAGTACATGCAGGCGGCCCGGATCGCCGCGGAGCTGCAGCGCGCCGCCGAGATGGGCAAGGACGGCATCGATCCCGAGGGCGACTACGAGGTCGATGAGAAGCAGCGCAACGTCACCCTTACTGACGAGGGCTACCAGAAGGCCGAACAGCTGCTCGGCGTCCAGGACCTCTTCAACCCCCAGGACCCCTGGGCCCACTTCATCAACAACGCCCTCAAGGCCAAGGAACTGTTCGTCAAGGACGTCAACTACATCGTGCGCGACTCCGACGCGGTGATCGTCGACGAGTTCACCGGCCGGGTGATGCCCGGGCGCCGCTGGAGCGACGGCCTGCACCAGGCGATCGAGGCCAAGGAGTCCCTGCCGATCCAGCCCGAGACCCAGACCCTGGCCAGCATCACCTACCAGAATTTCTTCCTCCTCTACCCCCGCCTCGCCGGCATGACCGGCACCGCCAAGACCGAGGAAGTGGAGTTCGAGAAGACCTACAAGCTGGAAGTGGCCGTGGTGCCCACCAACCGGGTCCGCTCCCGCGCCGACTGGCCCGATCAGGTCTACAAGACCGAAACGGCCAAATGGCAGGCCGTGGCCGCCGAGACCGCCCAGGTGCACAAGAGCGGCCGTCCCGTGCTGGTGGGCACCACCAGCGTCGAGAAGTCGGAACATCTCTCCACCCTGCTGCAGGAGCAGGACATCCCCCACAACCTGCTCAACGCCAAGCCGGAGAACGTGGAGCGGGAGGCCGAGATCGTGGCCCAGGCGGGCCGGGCCGGTGCCGTCACCATCGCCACCAACATGGCCGGCCGCGGCACCGACATCATCCTGGGGGGCAACAGCGATTACATGGCCCGCCTCAAGCTGCGGGAAGTGCTGCTGCCGCGGCTGGTGCGCCCCGAGGAGGGTCACCGTCCCCCTGTGCCCCTGCAGCGCTCCACCGAGGCGCCGGCCGGCTTCGGCGGCGCCGTGGCCCCCAGCTCCAGGCCGGCCAGTGAGGCCCGCGCCATCGGCAACCTCTATCCCTGCAGCCTCTCCGAAGACACGGAGAAGGCCCTGTCCGGCTTCTCCCGCGAGCTGGTGACCGCCTGGGGCGACCGCACCCTCACCGTGCTCGAACTCGAGGACCGCATCGCCCAGGCGGCCGAGAAGGCCCCCACCGACGATCCCCAGATCCAGCGGCTGCGGGAGCTGATCGCCCAGGTCCGGGGCGAGTACGACGTGGTGGTCAAGCAGGAGGAGGCCCAGGTCCGCACCGCCGGTGGCCTGCACGTGATCGGCACCGAGCGCCACGAGTCGCGCCGGGTCGACAACCAGCTGCGCGGCCGGGCCGGTCGCCAGGGCGACCCGGGCAGCACCCGCTTCTTCCTGTCCCTGGAGGACAACCTGCTGCGCATCTTCGGCGGCGACCGGGTGGCGGGCCTGATGAACGCCTTCCGGGTGGAGGAGGACATGCCGATCGAATCGGGCATGCTGACGCGCTCCCTGGAGGGGGCCCAGAAGAAGGTGGAGACGTACTACTACGACATGCGCAAGCAGGTGTTCGAGTACGACGAGGTGATGAACAACCAGCGCAAGGCGGTGTACACCGAACGGCGCCGGGTGCTGGAGGGAAGGGAGCTCAAGCAGCAGGTGATCGGCTACGGCGAGCGCACCATCGACGACATCGTCGAGGCCTACGTGAACCCTGATCTGCCGCCCGAGGAGTGGGATCTCACCCGCCTGGTGGAGAAGGTCAAGGAGTTCATCTACCTGCTGGCCGATCTCTCGCCCGACCAGGTGAGCGGCCTGTCGATGGAGGAGCTCAAGGCCTTCCTGCAGGAGCAGATGCGCAATGCCTACGACATCAAGGAGGGGCAGATCGAGCAGATGCGGCCGGGCCTGATGCGGGAGGCGGAGCGCTTCTTCATCCTTCAGCAGATCGACACCCTCTGGCGCGAGCACCTGCAGGCCATGGAGGCCCTGCGGGAATCGGTGGGCCTGCGGGGCTACGGCCAGAAGGATCCCCTGATCGAATACAAGAACGAGGGCTACGACATGTTCCTGGAGATGATGACCCAGATGCGCCGCAACGTGATCTATTCGATGTTCATGTTCCAGCCCCAGGTGCCGCAGGCCGTCACGGCCTGAAGGTCAACAAGGGTAGAATTTCTATCTCTTCTACCCTGGCGGCGCCATGGGCATGAACATCAAGGATCCTGAAGTGCATGCCATGGCACGCGAGTTGGCTGCCCGCCGGTCCACCACCGTGACCAATGCGGTGCGACAAGCCCTCAGCGCCGAGCTTGAGCGTAGCCAGCACGGAGAGGAAGAGATGGCCAGTGCGGTCGCGGCTCGGCATGCCCGGCTTCAGGAACTTTTGCAGCGATTTCGCCAGATTCAGTGGCCGGAGGGCGTGACCAGCAAGAAGTTGCAGGACGAGCTCTATGACGATCAGGGGTTGCCGGTGTGATGGTGGTGGAGACCTCTGCGTTGATGCGAACCAGCTGCGCTGGGCCTTGCACGGTTGGCAGTACTACGGCAAGGGTCGCCACCGGGCAGGCCTGAACTTCGGGGATTGCTTCAGCTATGGGCTGGCCATGGCTCTGGATCGGCCTCTGTTGTTCAAGGGCGACGACTTCTCCCAAACCGACGTCAAAGTGGCCGTGTTCTGAAGGCGCTCCGCAGCTTCAGTTTTGGATCTCTGGGTTGTCACCCAGGAACTCCAGGATCTCCCGGTCGCGCAGGTTCTGGGCAGTGCCGCTGCAGGGCTCCTTCAGGGGCCGGCCGGCGGCCACCTCCTGCAGGCAGGCCTGCAACCGGTTGACGTCGTTCTCCAGGCTGTCGATCCGCTCCATCAGGTTGCGGATCACCGAGGCCTCCGCATCCGGCAGGGCGGAGTGGGCCAGGGGATCGATGCGGGCACCGGCCTGGTGGATCACCCGGCCGGGGATGCCCACCACGGTGCTGTCGGCCCCCACGTTGCGCAGCAGCACCGAGCCGGCGCCGATGCGGGTGTTGGTGCCCACGGTGATTGCCCCGAGCACCTTGGCGCCCGCCCCCACCACAACGTTGTCCAGCAGGGTGGGGTGGCGCTTGCCGTGCTCCTTGCCCGTGCCCCCGAGGGTCACGCCCTGGTACAGGAGGCAGTTGTCGCCGATGACGCTGGTCTCGCCGATGACCACGCCCATGCCGTGGTCGATGAAGACGCCCCGGCCGATCCGGGCCCCCGGGTGGATCTCCACGCCGGTGAAAAGCCGGCCCAGCTGGCTCAGCAGCCGGGGGATCAGGGGCAGCCCCATCCGCCAGAGGCGGTGGCTGACGCGGTGCAGCTCCAGGGCGTGGAAGCCCGGGTAGCAAAGGAGGATCTCCAGGGTGCCCCGGGCGGCCGGATCCCTCTGCCGGATGATGGCCAGGTCGGCCCGGAGTGCATCGAGCATGGATTCCCGCCGTCAGGCCGCCAGGAGGCCGATCTCCTTGCGCAGTTGGTCAATGGTGGCGCTGCCAAGGTAGCTCTGCGCACAGTGCACCATCGGCAGGCGCATCAGCTGGGCGCGGTTCTGGCGCAGGGTCTGCTCCACCAGGGGCAGGCTGGGCTTGTCGCAGATCACGTGGCTGGAGGCCCGCAGCAGGGCCAGGAGGCGGCTGCTGGTGTCGGGATTGGCCGTCATCACCAGCAGTTCGTTGCCCCGCATGCTGTGCAGGATCACCTCGGCGGCCCGCAGGATCCCGGGGCTGATGCTCACCAGGCCGACGCAGCTGCCGGGGCGCAGCTCCTTGAGCATGCCCAGCTCGTGGCCGAAGTCGTTGAGGTCGACCGGTACGGCCCGCACCCCGTGCACCTTGGCGATCTGCTCCACCTCCTGCAGGAAGTAGCGGCTGGTGACCACCGTGCCCTTGCTGGAGGTCTCCAGCACCGACTCCAGCTCCTCGATCGGCACCACCTCGACGGGCACCTCCAGGCTGGGCTTGAGTTCCTCGGCGATCAGGATCGAGGCGCCGATGTCTTCGCGGGAGGTGCTCACCAGCACCCGGGCGCCGCAGCGCAGCCGCCAGTCGATCTCGCGGGTGAGCAGCTCCCGGGCCTGCTGCAGGGTGCAGCCGGCGTTGAGCAGGCCGTCGACGCTCTGGCGCACCTCCCGGTCGATGTCCGGCAGGGCCTTGCTGCGCAGGCCCGGCGGCGGCTTGATCTCGCGCGGGTTCTGCTGGTCGCGCACATAGATCCCGGAGCCGGCCATGGCCTCCACCACGCCGTCGGTCTCGAGCTGGCGGTAGACCTTGCTGATCGTGTTGCGGTGCAGGCCGGTCTGCATGGCCAGCTGGCGCGTACTCGGCAGACGGTGGCCCGGTGGGTAGTGCCGGGCGGCGATGGCGAAGCAGATCTGGTTGTACAGCTGGGTCGACGCCGGGATGTCGCTCTCCTGCTGAATGTGAAAACGCACGCCGGTGTGGCCAAGGTGTCCTTGGCCGCCACCCTACGGAGCTTTGGGGCCCGTGACAATTCCCTCGTTGGCATACGACCATGTGCCGGTTGCCCTGTGCCGGTTTGTCCCCCTCCGATTGCGTCGCCTCCTGGCAGTCGATCGACCCCCGCCGCCCGGACCAGGTGCCGCTGCGCTGTTGGTGGGCCCGGCCCGCCGACGGGCCGCCCCGCGCCGGTGTGCTGGTGCTGCCGGAGGTGTTCGGCCTCAACGGCTGGATCCGGGGCGTGACGGAGCGACTGGCGGCGGCGGGCTACGCGGCGCTGGCGGTACCCCTGTTCGCCCGCACCGCCCCCGATCTGGAGCTGGACTACGGCCCCGATGAGCTGGCCCTCGGGCGCAGCCACAAGGAGCGCACCCGCACCGACCAGCTGCTCGCCGATGTGGGCCTGGCCGCCGCGTGGCTGCAGCAGCAGCTGCCCCCCGCGGCCGCCGCCGGAGGCCTGGGGTGCGTGGGCTTCTGCTTCGGCGGCCACGTCGCCCTGCTCGCGGCCAGCCTGCCGGCGGTGGCCGCCACGGTGGATTTCTACGGGGCCGGCGTGGCCGCGGGCCGTCCTGGGGGTGGCCCGCCCAGCCTCGAGCTGGTGCCGACGATCGGCGGCACCCTGCTGTGCATCTGCGGCCGGGCGGATCCCCTGATCCCGGCCGCCGACGTGGCGGCGATCGAAACGGCCCTGGCCGCGGCGAACGCCGCCCGGGCTGCGGTCAATGCCTCCACGGGGCTCCACCGGCTGGTGCTGCTGGAGGGGGGCCACGGTTTCATGTGCGCGGCCCGCTCCGACCACCACCCCGCTTCGGCGGCGGCCGGTTGGTCGCTGCTGCTGGACGCGTTTGAGAGCCAGCTGGGGCCCGACAGGCACCGGGCGGGAGGCTGAAAACGTGCTCCGCCAGGAGAGCGAGGCGGGCTCAGCCGGAGCGCCTCAGCTGGCCGCCGTGGCTGGCGTCTTGCCGGCCGCCTGCTTGCGCGGGCTGAGGAACATGATCATGTTGCGGCCCTCGCGCTTGGGGGGCTGCTGGATCTCGGCGTTCTCCTCGAGGTCCTTGGCCATGCGGTAGAGCAGCTGCTCGGCCAGGGCGGTGTGCTGGATCTCCCGGCCCCGGAAGATCACCGTGCACTTCACCTTGTCGCCGGACTTGAGGAAGCGGACCGCCTGACCGATGCGCACCTGATAGTCGTGCGAATCGATCTTGTAGCGCATCTTCACCTCCTTGACTTCGGTCTGGTGCGATTTCTTCTTGGCCTCCTTGGCCTTTTTCTCCTGCTCGAACTTGTATTTGCCGTAATCCATGATCCGGCAGACCGGCGGATCGGCCTTCTCGCTCACCAGGACCAGATCCAGCTCCCGGTCGCGGGCGACATCGAGGGCCGCCTCTCGGGTGATGACTCCCAGTTGACTGCCGTCCGCATCCACCACACGAAGGTTGGGGTAGCTGATGCGGTCGTTGATGTTGGGCAGCTCCCGCACGGGAGCACGGCGATCAAAACGGGGACGGGGAGGCATTCACAGGGGCGGTTAGACCTTCACCATAAACCGCCCGTGGCCGCCCCCAGGGCACGCTGAAGCACATCCGCCTCCGAAGCCGGGGCCGCGGCGGCGTCCGTCAGCCAGAGGGGACGGTGCTGGCGCCGGAACCAGGTGCGCTGGCGCTTGGCGTACTGCCGAGTGCGCCGCTCCGTCAGGGCGACGGCGGCGTCGGGCTCCAGTTCACCCCGCAGCAGCCGGGCGGCCTCGCCGTAGCCGATCGTTTCCAGCAGGGGGCAGTCGGCCCCGAAGCGCTCGATCAGCTGCGCCGTCTCCTCCACCAGGCCGTCGGCGAACAGGGCGGCGGTGCGGCGCCGGATGCGCTGGGGCAGGTCGGCCGGATCCAGGCCCAGCTCCAGCACCCGCCAGGGGGGAGGGGAGAGGCCCTGCTGGGCCGACAGGGGCCTGCCGGTGGCGTAGAGCACCTCCAGGGCCCGGCTGGTGCGGAACGCATCCGCCGCGGCGATGCGACCGGCCGCCACCGGATCCGCATGGCGCAGCACCTGGTGGCAGAACGGCTGGCCCAGGGCGGCGAACTGGGCCCTCAGGGCCGGCTGGGGTGGCACCGCCGGCGGCCGCAGGCCGGCCAGCAGGGCCTTCAGGTAAAGCCCGCTGCCCCCCACCAGCAGGGCCACGCCGCGGCGGCGATGCTCCGCTTCGATGGCGGCGGTGGCCAGGGCCGTGAACTCCTGCAGGGTGAGGGGCCGGTCGGGGTCGCTCAGATCCAGCAGCTCGTGCCGCACCCGGGCCCGCTGCTCGGCGCTGGGCTTGGCCGTGCCCACGTCCATGTGGCGGTACATCTGGCGGGAATCCACCGACAGCACGGCCAGGTCGAGGGCTTCGGCCAGCTCGATCGCAAGGGCGGTCTTGCCGCTGGCGGTCGGGCCCAGCAGGGCGATCACCAGGGGGAGATCGGCGCCGGGGAGGGACACCACGGGGGGCGGGAGCGGCGGCCGCAGGCCGGGCGCGACAGGGGAATCGGGCCATCCTGCCGGAGGGGGACGCAGGCGGTGATTGCACCCCCGATCCAAATCGGTTCTCAGAGGCGTCTCTGGGGCTCTACGGGACGGCGGTGGTAGATTGACCTTTGCGCAGCGTCCTTTCGGAGCCGCTTCGCCCCATTGCCGCCCCACCGCCCCTGGGATTCGCCGCCCTTGTCAGCCCCCTGGGGAAACCTTTTCTGAATGAGCGACGCCATCAAAGTCGAAGCGGCCTACGGCGCCGAACAGATTCAGGTGCTGGAAGGCCTGGAGCCGGTGCGCAAAAGGCCCGGCATGTACATCGGCACCACCGGGCCCCGGGGTCTCCACCATCTCGTCTATGAGGTCGTCGACAACTCGGTCGACGAAGCCCTGGCGGGCCACTGCGACGAGATCCTGGTTACCCTGCACGGAGATGGCTCCGCCAGCGTCACCGACAACGGCCGCGGCATCCCCACCGACGTCCATCCCCGCACCGGCCGCAGCGCCCTGGAGACGGTGCTGACCGTGCTCCACGCCGGCGGCAAGTTCGGCAGCGGCGGTTACAAGGTCTCCGGCGGTCTGCACGGCGTCGGCATCTCGGTGGTCAACGCCCTCAGCGAGTGGGTGGAGGTGACCGTCCACCGCCAGGGCCAGGTCCACCGCCAGCGCTTCGAGCGGGGCCTGCCGATCGGCACCCTCGCCTCCGAGGACGCCGCCGACGCCCACACCGGCACGTCGGTGCGCTTCCGGCCCGACATCGAGATCTTCAGCGGCGGGATCGAGTTCGATTACCACACCCTCTCCGCCCGGCTGCGGGAGCTCGCCTATCTCAACGGTGGTGTCCGCATCGTCTTTCGCGACGAGCGCAGCGCCGCCGCCGGCGCCGATGGTGCGGCCCACGAGGAGATCTACCACTACGAAGGCGGCATCAGGGAGTACGTCGCCTACATGAATGCGGAGAAGGATCCGCTGCATCCCGAGATCATCTACGTCAACGCCACCAAGGACGGCGTCCAGGTGGAGGCGGCACTGCAGTGGTGCGTCGATGCCTACTCCGACAGCATCCTGGGCTTCGCCAACAACATCCGCACCGTCGACGGCGGCACCCACATCGAGGGCCTCAAGACGGTGCTCACCCGCACCCTGAACACGTTCGCCAAGAAGCGCGGCAAGCGCAAGGACGCCGACACCAACCTGGCCGGGGAGAACATCCGCGAAGGTCTCACGGCCGTGCTTTCGGTCAAGGTGCCGGATCCGGAGTTCGAGGGCCAGACCAAGACCAAGCTGGGCAACACCGAGGTGCGCGGCATTGTCGACACCACGGTGGGTGAGGCGCTCGGCGAATACCTGGAATTCAACCCCCAGGTGATCGATCTGATTCTCGAGAAGGCGATCCAGGCCTTCAATGCCGCCGAGGCCGCCCGCCGCGCCCGGGAGCTGGTCAGACGCAAGTCGGTGCTGGAGAGCTCCACCCTGCCTGGCAAGTTGGCCGACTGCAGCTCCCGCGACCCCAGCGAGTCGGAGATCTACATCGTCGAGGGGGATTCGGCCGGTGGCTCCGCCAAACAGGGCCGCGACCGCCGCTTCCAGGCGATCCTGCCCCTGCGCGGCAAGATCCTCAACATCGAGAAGACTGACGACGCCAAGATCTACAAGAACACCGAGATTCAGGCCCTGATCACGGCCCTGGGGCTGGGCATCAAGGGCGAGGATTTCGAGGAGAAGAATCTCCGCTATCACCGCATCGTCATCATGACGGACGCGGACGTGGACGGCGCCCACATCCGCACCCTGCTGCTCACCTTCTTCTACCGCTACCAGAAGGCGCTGGTGGAAGGCGGCTACATCTACATCGCCTGCCCGCCGCTCTACAAGGTGGAGCGCGGCAAGAACCATAACTACTGCTACAACGAAAACGAGCTCAAGAAGGTGCTGGAAGGCTTCGGCGAGAAGGCCAACTACAACATCCAGCGCTTCAAGGGCCTCGGCGAAATGATGCCCAAGCAGCTCTGGGAAACCACCATGGACCCGGAGACCCGCATGATGAAGCGCGTCGAGATCGAGGATGCCCTCGAGGCCGACCGCATCTTCACGATCCTGATGGGCGACAAGGTCGCCCCCCGCAGGGAGTTCATCGAGACCCACAGCGCCGAGCTGGATTTCGCCCAGCTCGACATCTGATGCGGCTGCGTCCTGCGATCCCTCTGCCGGCCTGGCGCTGGGCCGCCCTTCTGGGCTTCGCCCTGATGGCCCCCGCCGCCCTGCCCGCCGGCGGCGGCGAGCGACGGCTCCCGGAGGTGCGGCGACGGGAGCGCCAGGCCGAGCCCCTGATCAGCAGCGGCAGCCTCGGTCTCCACTGCGCCCCCCGCTGCCAGGCACCGGTTCTGGTGCGCCTGGAAACAGGTGCTCCGCTGCGGGTGCTGCGGGAATGGCTGGAGCCGGGCGGCCGCCGCTGGCTGCGGGTGGAGACCTCCACCGCCGACGGCCGGGCCAGCCGGGGCTGGCTGCCCGGCTGATTCAGGCCGCCAGTGCCTTCTCGATCGCGGCGGTCAGTTCGGCCCCGTCCGGTTCCACCGCACTCTTGAAGCGGGCCACCACGGTGCCGTCCTTGCCGATCAGGAACTTCTCGAAGTTCCAGGCCACGTCGCCGGCGGGTTCGGCCTGGGTGAGGGTGTCGTAGGGGGCGGTCTTCGAGCCGGTGGCGTGCACCTTGTCGAACAGCTCGAAGCCGACGCCGTAGGTGGTGGAGCAGAACTGCTGGATCTCCTCCAAGGTCCCAGGCTCCTGGGCGCCGAAGTCGTTGCAGGGGAAGCCGAGCACGGCCAAGCCCTGGGGGCCGAAGCGGTCCTGGATGGCCTGCAGGCCGGCGTACTGGCGGGTGAAGCCGCAGCGGCTGGCCACGTTGACGATCAGCAGGACTTGGCCGGCCCACTCGCCGAGCCGGCGCTCCTGGCCGGCGGCGGTGCGCACCACCACGTCGCTCACGTTGACGGCCATGGGTTCCTGGGGAGGGGAGAACGCCGCGGACCCTAGCGGCTCAGCCCATACACTCGTACCCACCGGCATCTGAGGAGCGATGGCTGAGGCCTCCGCCGTCGCCGAGGTGGTGGCCCGCCAGCTGGAGGGTCTGCTGCAGGCGGGCAACTACGACGGCGCCAAACTGCTGCTGCAGCCCGTGCAGCCGGTGGATTCCGCCGAGGCGATCGGCACCCTGCCGCGCACGCTCCAGGCCCTCGCCTTCCGGCTGCTGCCCAAGAACGAGGCCATCGAGGTCTACGAGTACCTCGACGGATCGGTGCAGCAGAGCCTGCTGGAGCGGCTGCGCTCCGGTGAGGTGCTGGAGCTGGTGGAGGAGATGTCCCCGGACGACCGGGTGCGACTGTTCGATGAACTGCCGGCCAAGGTGGTCCGGCGGCTGCTGGCGGAACTGAGCCCGGCGGAGCGCCGGGTCACCGCCCAGATGCTCGGCTACGAGGCCGAGACCGCCGGTCGCCTGATGACGACCGAGTTCATCGACCTGAAGGAATTCCACAGCGCCCAGCAGGCCCTCGACATCGTGCGTCGCCGGGCCCGGGACACCGAGACGATCTACAGCCTCTACGTGACCGATGCCTCCCGGCATCTCAGCGGCATGCTGTCCCTGCGGGATCTGGTGACGGCCGATCCGGAGGACCGGCTCGGGGACGTGATGACCCGGGAGGTGATGAGCGTCAGCACCGACACCGACCAGGAGGAGGTGGCCCGGGTGATCCAGCGCTACGACTTCCTGGCCGTGCCGGTGGTGGACCGGGAGCAGCGGCTGGTGGGCATCGTCACCGTCGACGACGTCATCGACGTCATCCAGCAGGAGGCCACCCGCGACCTCTATGCGGCCGGCGCCGTGCAGGCCGGTGACGAGGACGACTACTTCCGCAGCAACCTGTTCACCGTGGCGCGGCGCCGGGTGGTGTGGCTGCTGGTGCTGCTGGTGGCCAACACCGGCACCTCGGCCGTGATCGCCTCCGAGCAGCATGTGCTCAAGCAGGTGGTACTCCTGGCGGCCTTCATCCCGCTGCTGATCGGCACCGGCGGCAACGTCGGCGCCCAGAGCTCCACCGTGGTCATCCGGGGTCTCAGCACCCAGCGGCTGCAGTCCCTGGGCCCCTGGCGCACGATCGGCCGGGAGCTGGTCGCCGGGGCGCTGCTGGGCGGGCTGCTGGCGGTGGTGGTGGTGCCCTGGGCCTGGACCATGGGGGGCAGTCCGCTGGTGGCCGCTTCGGCGGGCATCAGCCTGGTGGCCATCACCACCCTGGCGGCCACCGCCGGAGCGGCCCTGCCCCTGCTGTTCGACCGCCTGGGGCTGGATCCGGCCCTGATGTCGGCCCCGTTCATCACCACGGCCACCGACGTGGCCGGCGTGTTCATCTACCTCAGGACCGCCCAGCTGCTGCTGCCCCGGCTCGGCACCGGCTGATGCGGGCCCGTCCGGACCGCGTTTCTGGGCCCTCCCGTTTCTGAGAGGAGTTCACACTTCGTGATGTTACGCTTTACAGACAGTTATGGATCGGATCCATGGTCGTCGCCCTCGCCTACGCCCAACCCTCGACGTCCGACACGGTCCAGATCGCCGAGACGATCCAGGTCTCCGACACGGTCCAGGCCGTGGTCCGCGCCTCCTCCGGCCGCTCGATGCCGCCGGTGGACGGCGACCTGGTCCGTTCCTACCTGAGGGACATCGGCCGGGTGCCGCTGCTCAGCCATGAGCAGGAGATCACCCTGGGCCGCCAGGTGCAGGAGCTGATGGCCCTCGAGGAGATGCGCGAGGAGCTGAAGATGCGCTCCGGCGGCAGTGAGCCCAGCCAGCAGGAGCTGGCGGCGGCGGCGGGCCTGCGGCCGGAGGTGCTGCGCAAGCGCCTGCACGCCGGCCGCCGCGCCAAGGAGCGGATGGTGGCCGCCAACCTGCGTCTGGTGGTGAGCGTGGCGAAGA
>NZ_JAFKRJ010000018.1:0-505 GCF_019038515.1 Synechococcus sp. CCAP 1479/10
GTTGCCCTTGATGAACACGTCATCCCACTGCAGACCCACGTACCAGGACTGGCTGGTGGCGTTGGTGATGCCGGTGGTGGAGACGAGATTCGCGGCGCCGTTGAGGTTGGTGGTGCCGTTGTAGTTGCTGCGGTTGATGCCCCAGCCGGCGCTGATGGAGGGAACCCAGCCGGAGTTGCTGGGCTGCCAGTAGGCGCTGATGCCCACCGAGTTGGTGGCGGCGGCGTTGGTCTGGAAGATGGTGGCCAGAGGCGTGCCGTTGCCGGTGTAGAGACCGGCACCACCGGAGGAGTAGGTGTAGGCCGCCGCGATGCCCCAGTTGGAGCCGGTGTAGGCGATCTGGCCGGTACCCGTCTGGGAGGAGCAGGCGTTGCCGATGCCACCGCAGTTCGCCGTGCCGGCGATCGGGTTGCCCACATCACCGTTGGCGGAGACGTAGTTGGCGCTGATGCTGAAGCCGCCGCTCTTCCACCACAGACCACCACCAGCGCCCAGGTTCAGGCTG
>NZ_JAFKRJ010000019.1:0-19356 GCF_019038515.1 Synechococcus sp. CCAP 1479/10
ATGCCTCAAGGGGGACCTGCGGGCCCTGCTGGAGCAGCTGCCGGAACTGCAGGGGCGGGTGCTGAAGATGCGCTACGGCATCGACGGTGAGGAGCCGATGAGCCTCACCGGCATCGGCCGCATCCTGGGCATCAGCCGCGACCGGGTGCGCAACCTGGAGCGCGACGGCCTGGCCGGCCTGCGGCGCGTCAGCGACGCCGTCGAGGCCTACGTGGCCATCTGACGCCTTCCCGGGCGCTCCGTTTGCGAGGCTTGGAACCGCACGCACCTCTTCCTCCCATGGCCGGCATGCCCCCCGCAGCCTCGGAGGATCCGACGATGGAGGTGATCAGTCTCTTTCCCCGCTACCTGCTCCAGGGCCACCTGGGCCCCGCCCAGCTGGCCGATCTTCAGGCCATGGCCAGGGCGGTGCTGGCGGCGCCTGAACGCAGTCCCGATGCCTCGGTGAAGCTGGCCGGCCAGCTGACCCAGCAGCGGGAACTCGGTCCCGACCACCCCGCCGCCGCCGAGCTCTGCCGTTCGGTGATCCTGCCGGCCTGCGAGCGCTGGATCCGCCACGTGATCGACCAGCAGCCGCCCCAGGGCCGGGGTCCATGGACGCCGGGCCGCTATGGCCTGCAGATGATCGATCTCTGGCTCAACGCCCAGCGCTCCGGCGACTACAACCCCACCCACACCCACGGCGGCAGCTTCTCCGGCGTGCTGTTCCTGCAGGTGCCGCCCCAGATCCGGGCCGACAGCTTCGACGGCCAGCTCTGTTTCCATGGCCCGGAGGAATGGCACATCCAGAGTTTCCGCACCGGCATGGCCCACTACGTGCTGCCGGTGCCCGGTGACTTCTATGTGTTCCCGGCCTGGCAGCCCCACTCGGTGCCCCCCTTCCGGGGCGAGGGGGAGCGCTGGTCGATCGCCTTCAACGTGGTGGCCGTGCCCCAGCCGCCACCGCGTTCCGCCCCGCCGCCGGCCTCTGCCCAGGGGGCGGGCCAGGGGGCTGGGCAGGGCC
Source organism: Synechococcus sp. CCAP 1479/10 (assembly GCF_019038515.1). Lineage (NCBI taxonomy): Bacteria > Bacillati > Cyanobacteriota > Cyanophyceae > Synechococcales > Synechococcaceae > Synechococcus > Synechococcus sp. CCAP 1479/10. The sequence goes on from NZ_JAFKRJ010000019.1 coordinate 1,004, forward strand.
CCTTGCAGGGCAACGTCTCCCTCTCCAGCGGCCGACCCCGACCGGGTGGGTTCCTCTAGGACGCGGCCCCCGCAGCTTCCGGGCCCGATTGGGCCCCTGCGGGCCGATCTGCTCGCCTGGTGGGAGCGGGAGGGCCGCCACCACATTCCCTGGAAGCTTCACCCCGATGGCTCCCGGCCGGGGCCGGGGGAGCCCCTGGCCGCCTACGGGGTCTGGGTCGCCGAGGTGATGCTGCAGCAGACCCAGCTGGCGGTGGTGCTGCCCTACTGGCACCGCTGGATGGCGGCGTTTCCTGACGTTGGGACCCTCGCCGCCGCCAGCGAGCACGACGTGCTGCTGCTCTGGCAGGGCCTGGGCTACTACGCCCGGGCCCGCCGTCTGCACGCGGGGGCGCGGCAACTCGTCGCCGGCGCCCAGCCATCGGCTGCGGGCAGCGGCGACCCCTGGCCGCGCAGCCTCGAGGGCTGGATGGCCCTGCCGGGCATCGGCCGCAGCACCGCCGGCAGCATCCTCTCCTCCGCCTTCGACCGGCCCTTCGCGATCTTCGACGGCAACGTCCAGCGGGTGCTGGCCCGGCTGGTGGCCCACCCGGTTCCGCCGAAGCGGGAGCTGGCCGGGTTCTGGCGGCTCAGCGAGACCCTGCTCGACCCGCAGCGGCCCCGCGCCTTCAACCAGGCCCTGATGGACCTGGGCGCCGGCGTCTGCACCCCCCGCCAGCCCGCCTGCGGCACCTGTCCGTGGCAGGCGCACTGCGCTGCCTACGCTGCCGGCGACCCCGGCCGCTTCCCCGTGAAGGACACCCCCCCGCCCCTGCCGTTCCAGGTGATCGGGGTGGGGGTGGTGTCGGACGATGCCGGCAGGGTGCTGATCGACCAGCGGCTCCCGGAGGGCCTGCTCGGGGGCCTGTGGGAGTTTCCGGGGGGCAAGCAGGAACCGGGCGAGGCGATCGAGGCGACGATCCGGCGCGAGCTGCGCGAGGAGCTGGCCATCGAGGTGACGGTGGGGGAGGAGCTGATCACCCTCGAGCACGCCTACAGCCACAAGCGGCTGCGTTTCGTGGTGCATCTCTGCCGCTGGCTGGCGGGGGAGCCGCAGCCGCTGGCCTCCCAGCAGGTGCGCTGGGTGTCGCCCCAGGAGCTCGCCAGCTATCCCTTCCCGGCCGCCAATGCCCGCATCATCGCGGCGCTGGAGGCAAGGATCGCGGCGGGGTGATGAGGGCCACCCGGCCCTCGCCATCCTCCGCGTGGCTCAACGCCACCTCCCAGGCCCCCTGGGGCCGGAAGCTGAGCCGCTCGGGCCACTCCACCGCCAGGACGGCACCGAGGCCGCGGGCGTCCTCCTCCTCCTGGGCGAACAGTTCATCGGCCGCGGCGCCCGTCTCCAGCCGGTAGAGATCCAGGTGCACCAGGGCCGTGGTGCCGGCGTCGGAGCCGGTATCGGTGTCGTAGTGCTGGGCCAGGGCGAAGGTGGGGCTGGTGACCGGCTCGGCGATGCCCAGGGCGGCGGCCAGCCCCTGCACCAGGGACGTCTTGCCGGCCCCGAGCTCCCCCCGCAGCAGCAGCAGGGCGCCGTCACCGTCACCGGCCGCGAGCAGCTGCGACGCCAGTCGCCGCCCCAGGGCGTCGGTGGCGGCGGGGTCCGCCAGATGGCACACCTCGATCACGTCAGCGGATTCCATCGATGTAGATTGCCCTCCAGCGAGCCCGAAGCCTCGGCGTCTCTGCAGATATTTCCACTTCTTCGTCCTCCCCTTGGGGAGCTTCCCATTCATGGTGGCAACACCTTCCAGCCCTGAGGCTGCTTTTGCTGGCCTTCAGGCGACTGCGTCCTATGTGATCGCCGATATCGGCCTGGCCGACTGGGGCCGCAAGGAACTGGCGATCGCTGAAACCGAGATGCCCGGCCTGATGGCCCTGCGCGAGAAGTTCGGTGCCGAGCAGCCCCTGAAGGGCGCCCGGATCGCCGGCAGCCTGCATATGACGATCCAGACCGCCGTTCTGATCGAGACCCTGGTGGCCCTCGGCGCCGAGGTGCGCTGGGCCTCCTGCAACATCTTCTCCACCCAGGACCACGCCGCCGCCGCCATCGCCGCTGCCGGCATCCCGGTGTTCGCCTACAAGGGCGAAACGCTGGATGAGTACTGGGCCTTCACCCACCGCATCCTCGAGTGGGGCGACGGCGGCACCCCCAACATGATCCTTGACGACGGTGGCGATGCCACCGGCCTGGTGGTGCTCGGCAGCAAGGCCGAGAAGGATCTCTCGGTGCTCGACAACCCCTCCAGCGAGGAGGAGGTGGCGCTGTTCAACTCCATCCGTCAGAAGCTGGCGGTGCAGCCGGGCTTCTACTCCCGCATCTACGCCAACATCCAGGGCGTCACCGAGGAGACCACCACCGGCGTGGCCCGTCTGTACCAGATGCAGAAGAGCGGTGAGCTGCCGTTCCCGGCCATCAACGTCAACGACTCGGTCACCAAGAGCAAGTTCGACAACCTCTACGGCTGCCGCGAGTCGCTGGTCGACAGCATCAAGCGTGCCACCGATGTGATGGTGGCCGGCAAGGTGGCCCTGGTGCTGGGCTACGGCGACGTGGGCAAGGGTTCGGCCCAGTCCCTGCGCGGGCTCGGCGCCACGGTGATGATCGCCGAGATCGATCCGATCTGCGCCCTGCAGGCCGCCATGGAGGGCTACCGCGTCGTCCGTCTCGAGGACGTGGTGGCGGATGTGGACATCTTCGTGACCGCCACCGGTAACTACCAGGTGATCCGCCACGAGCACCTGCTCGCCATGAAGAACCAGGCGATCGTGTGCAACATCGGCCACTTCGACAACGAAATCGATGTGGCGTCCCTCAAGCAGTACGCCTGGGAGAACATCAAGCCCCAGGTGGATCACGTGATCCTGCCCAGCGGCAACCGGATCATCCTGCTGGCCGAGGGCCGGCTGGTGAACCTGGGCTGCGGCACCGGCCACCCCAGCTTCGTGATGAGCAACTCCTTCACCAACCAGGTGCTGGCCCAGATCGAGCTCTTCACCAAGGGCGACGCGTACGGCAAGGAGGTCTACGTGCTGCCCAAGCACCTCGACGAGATGGTGGCCCGCCTGCACCTCGACCGGATCGGCGCCCGGCTCACCGAGCTCACCCCCGAGCAGGCGGCCTATATCGCCGTGCCCGTGGAAGGCCCCTACAAGCTCGACCACTACCGCTACTGAGCGGCGACGGCCCGGCGCGGCTGGCAGCGTCCGGGCCGTCGTGGAAGACTGGCGCCTCTGATCCGGCTGGCCCGATGGCGATCGAACTGGTCCAGAAGCTGCCCGAGATGATCGGCGCGGCCGTGGAGGCCAACCCGGCGGCAGGGTATGGCGCGATCTTCGCGGCCATGTTCCTGGAGAACCTGTTCCCCCCGATTCCCTCCGAGCTGATCATGCCGCTCGGGGGGTTTTTTGTGCATCAGGGCAAGCTTTCCCTGGTGCCGGTGGTGCTGGCCGGCCTGCTGGGCACCGTGCTCGGCGCCCTGCCCTGGTACGGCATCGGCCGGCTGGTGAACGAGCAGCGCATCGAGCACTGGCTGGAACGCCACGGCCGCTGGATCGGCATCAGCCCCCAGGAGCTGCGCCGCAGCCGCCGCTGGTTCAGCCGCCATGGCACGGCCCTGGTGTTCTGGGGCCGTCTGGTACCCGGCATCCGCACCCTGATCTCCGTGCCCGCCGGCATCGAGATGATGCCGATGGCCCCCTTCCTGCTCTGGACCACCGCCGGCAGCCTGATCTGGACCCTGCTGCTGACGCTGGCGGGCCTGGCCCTGGGCGAGGGCTACACGAATGTGGAGCGCTGGATCGAGCCCGCCGCCCGGGTGGTGAAGGTGCTGTTGCTGGTGGCGGTGCTGGCCGGCGCCGTGTGGCTGGGGCTGCGGATCTGGAAGCAGAGCCGCCAGCGGCCCTGATCGGAGTCCCGGGCCTGCAGGGACTCCGGCCCGGCCCCGGACAGTAAAAAAGGCGCCCCGGGGGGCGCCTTCTCTGGCTTCGGACGCTTGATAACCCGGCTGGGCCACTGGCACAAGCCCCCCGGGCCGAATCCTGGCCCGCAGGCTCAGAACGGCACTTCCTCCTCGCTGGGTTCGCCGCCGCCGAAACCGCCCCCGAAGCCGCCGCCGCCGCCTCCCTCCGCGTCCCGCTTGCTGCCTAGCAGCTCCAGCCGATCGACGCGGATCACCGGCTTGCTGCGCTCCTCACCGCTGGCCCTGTCCGTCCAGCGGTCGAGCTTGAACGAGCCGATGATGCCGATCAGGGCACCCTTGCGGACGTAGTCGGCGGCCACCTGGGCCTGCTTGCCCCAGATCTCCAGGTTGAACCAGTCCGGCTCGTCGTCGCGGCTGCGGCGGTTCACCGCCAGGGTGAGGTTGGCGACCATGCTGCCGGATTCGAAGTAGCGGACCTCAGGGTCGCGGCCGGCTCTGCCGACGAGGGTGATGGAATTGACGCCCATGGCGTGCTCCTGGAACGAATGGATCAATGATGCGGCACCCCGATCGGGGGCCTCTCCCTTTCCGTTCCACCCTTCGTCCCGGTTGTCACACCCGGCGGCTCTGCGGAGGGCCGCTGGGAATGCCCCACCTATGATTCACCGCTGCCAGAGGCCTTGCCCGTGTTTTTCCGCCGCTTCCAGTTCTCCCGCGACATCGGCATCGATCTGGGGACGGCCAACACGCTGATGTACGTCTCGGGCAAGGGGATCGTGCTGCAGGAGCCCTCGGTGGTGGCGATCGATCTGGAGCGCGGCACCCCCCTGGCGGTGGGCGAGGAGGCCAAGCTGATGCTGGGCCGCACCCCCGGCAACATCCGGGCGATCCGGCCCCTGCGCGACGGCGTCATCGCCGACTTCGACGCCGCCGAGCAGATGATCAAGAGCTTCATCCAGAAGGGCAACGAAGGCCGCGGCGTGATCGCCCCGCGCCTGGTGATCGGCATCCCCAGCGGCGTCACCGGCGTCGAGCGCCGGGCCGTGCATCAGGCCGGCCTGGCCGGGGCCCGGCAGGTGCACCTGATCGATGAGCCGGTGGCGGCCGCCATCGGCGCCGGTCTGCCGGTGACCGATCCGGTGGGCACGATGATCGTCGACATCGGCGGCGGCACCACCGAGGTGGCCGTGCTGAGCCTGGGCGGCACCGTGCTGAGCGAGTCGGTGCGGGTGGCCGGCGACGAACTCAGCGACGCCATCAGCGTCTATCTCAAGAAGGTCCACAACCTGGTGGTGGGCGAGCGCACCGCCGAGGACATCAAGATCCGCATCGGCTCCGCCTTCCCCGACGACGCCCACGACGAAACCTCCATGGACGTGCGGGGTCTGCACCTGCTCTCCGGCCTGCCGCGCACGATCAACATCCGGGCCGGCGACATCCGCGAAGCCATGGCCGAGCCGCTCAACGTGATCGTCGAGGCGGTCAAGCGCACCCTGGAGCGCACCCCTCCCGAGCTGGCGGCCGACATCGTCGACCGGGGGATCATGCTCGCCGGCGGCGGCGCCCTGGTGCGGGGCATCTGCGACCTGATCAGCCACGAGACCGGGATCCTCACCCACGTGGCCGAAGACCCCCTGCTCTGTGTGGTCAACGGCTGCGGCATGGTCCTTGAGGACTACAGCCGGCTCGAGCGCGTGCTCGACACCCCTGAATTCGCCCGGATGACGGCCTGAGTCCGATGCCGGCTTGGCGCTGGCTCCGCTTCGTCGACGGCTCCTCCCTGCGACGCCTCCTGCCCTGGCTGCTGGTGCTGCTGGCGCTCGTGGCCGTGCGTCTCAGCAAGGGGGCGATGCTCACCGATGCCTACGCCTTCCTCAGCCGACCCTTCTGGCCGGGGACGGCCCAGGCCGAGTGGCTGCGGTCGGCCCGCCGGGTGGAGGACGGTGCCCGGCTGGCCCAGCTGGAGCGGGACAACCAGCGGCTGCGCTCGCTCCTGGAGCTGCAGCAGAAGAATCCCAACCGGGTGACCGCCCCGGTGATCTCCCGCGACGGTTCCGGCTGGTGGCGCCAGCTGCTGCTCGGCCAGGGGGCCCTGAGCGGCATCCGGGCCGGCCAGGCGGTGCTCGGCCCCGGCGGCCTGGTCGGCCTGGTGGGGAGTGTCACCCCCAGCACCGCCACCGTCACCCTGCTCACCGATCCCAGCAGCCGGGTCGGGGTCTGGGTGGGGCGCACCCAGCACCATGGCCTGCTCACCGGCATCGGCACCGCCCGGCCCCTGCTGCGCTTCCTGGAGAAGGATCCCCAGGCCCGTCCCGGTGACGTGGTGGTGACCTCCCCCGCCAGCACCCTGGTGCCGCCGAACCTGCCGGTGGGCGTGATCCAGACCATGGACGCCAATGCCGATCCGGCGCCGGAGGCGGTGGTGCAGCTGATCGCGCCGGTGTCGGCCCTCGACTGGGTGCAGGTGCAGGTGCGCTGATGGATCTGCTCAGCCGGCAGCCCCTGCTTGCCGCCACGGTCCTGCTGGTGCCGCTGCTCGTCCTGGCCTCGCCGGGCTGGCTGGCCCTCGACGGCGTCGGTCCCTGCTGGGCGGTGCTGTGGCTGCTGCCCTGGGCGCTGTGCGACGGCCCCTTCTCGGGAGCCTGCGCCGGCCTGGCCCTGGGCCTGCTGCTGGATGCCCTCCACCCCGGCGGCGTCACCCAGATCCCCGCCCTGCTGCTGCTGGGCTGGTGGTGGGGGCGGATGGGACGGCGGGCGGCGCCGATCCAGCGCAGCTTCAGCCTCGGCCTGCTGGCCCTGATCGGCACGGCCCTGCTGGGCCTCACCCTGATGCTGCAGTGGGGGATCCTCGACTGGATCGGCACCCGGGAGGCGCTGCAGCTGGCGGGACCGCTGGCCGGCCGGAGCGCCCGGGAGCACGAGGTGAATCCCGCCCTGCTGGCCCTGCCGGGCTGGCGCTGGGATGATCTGGCGGGATCCGGCCTGCGGGTTCTGCTCGCCCAGACCCTGATCACGGCCGTGCTCGCACCGATGCTCTGCTCCCTGCAACTGCTGCTCTGGCGGCAACTGGGCTCCGGCTGGCGCCGCTAGGCCATGGCCAGGATGTCTCCCCGCTCCAGCCGGCCGTCCCGCCTGCCCCGCCGCCAGGCCCTGCGGCTGCTGGCCGCTCCGTTCGCCCTCGCCCTCGCCGCCGGGGCCTGCGGCCGCCCGCCCGCGTCCGGCCGGGGCAAGGTGCTCAACGTCTGGACCCTGGACCTGGCGCCCCGCTTCAACGACTACATGGGGCGGGTGATCGCCGCCTGGGAGCGGGCCCATCCCGGCGTGACGGTGCGCTGGACCGATGTGCCCTGGGGGTCGGTGGAACGCAAGCTGCTGGCCTCGGTGTTCGCCCGCACCGCCCCTGATCTGGTCAACCTCAACCCCAACTTCGCCGCCAACCTGGCCAGCAAGGGGGGCCTGCGGGACCTCACCCCCCTGCTTCCCCCCGACGCCGCCGAGCGCTACCTGGCCGGCATCTGGACCTCGGGCCAGCAAGCGGGGGAACAGTTCGGCATTCCCTGGTACCTGACGGCCCGGGTGACGATCGCCAACCGCCGGCTGCTGCAGAAGGCCGGCCTGGCCGCCCCGCCGCGCCGCTGGGAGGAGGTGCCGGCCTATGCCGAGGCCGTCCGGCGCCGCACCGGCCGCTACGCCCTGTTCGTGACCGTGGTGCCCGACGACTCCGGCGAGCTGATGGAGGCGCTGGTGCAGATGGGGGTGCGGCTGCTCGACGACCGCCAGCGGGCGGCGTTCAACAGCCCCGCCGGTCGCCGGGCCTTCGCCTTCTGGAGCGACCTCTACCGCCGCGGCCTGCTGCCGCGGGAGGTGGTGAGCCAGGGGTACCGGCGGGCGATCGAGCTGTACCAGGCCGGGGACCTGGCCCAGGTGGCCAGCGGCCCCGATTTCCTGCGCAACCTGCAGACCAACGCCCCCGGCATCGCCGCCACCTCCGCCCCCTTCCCGCCCCTGACCGGGGCCAGCGGTGAGGCCAACGTGGCGGTGATGAACCTGGTGGTGCCGCGCCAGAGCGCCATGGCGCCGGAGGCGGTGAGCTTCGCCCTGTTCCTGAGCGACGCCGCCAACCAGCTGGCCTTCGCCGAGGAGGCCCGGGTGCTGCCCTCCTCCAGGGGAGCCCTGGCGAGCCTGGAAAGCAGGCTGCGGGGGGCGGTCCCCAGCGATGGCCAGGAACGCCTGGTGCACAGCGCCCGGCTGCTCTCGATCGAGACCCTGGCCCAGGCGCGGGTGCTGGTGCCGGCGACCCCGGGGGTGAAGCGGCTGCAGGCGATCCTCTACACCCAGCTGCAGCGGGCGATGCTGGGGCAGCTCGACAGCGACGCGTCCCTGGCCGAGGCCGAGAGGCAGTGGAACAGCTACGCCGAGGCCCGCTGGCCCTGAGGCCGCCGGCGGCGGGACTGGCACCCTGAAGAAATGTTGTCAATCGGCCAGAGGCCAGCTGCCGGAACCGATTCCGTGCTCACGGCACGAAACGGCGTCGCGTTATGGTTGCGATTCTTCATCCGGTCGGACAGGAGCGATGCCCACGCCTTCGGTCGCATCCTCTGCATCCTCAGCCTCCCCGTTCACCGACGGGGCTGATCTGCAGGAATCCTCCGGTGGTGTTTCTGCTGCCCAGCAGCCCGCGTCACCGCCACCTTCCGACCAGCAGCCCGCCCAGCCGATCGCCACCCTGCTCGTGGTCGACGACGAGGCCGCCGTTCGCCGGGTGCTGCTGATGCGCCTGCAGCTGGCCGGTTACCGGGTCCTGTGCGCCGAGGACGGCGAGGAAGCCCTGGCCCTGTTCCACAAGGAGCAGCCCGATCTGGTGGTGCTCGACGTCATGCTGCCGAAGCTGGACGGCTTCGCCGTCTGCCGGCGGCTGCGGGCCGAATCCTGCGTTCCGATCATCTTCCTCTCCGCCCTCGATGCCATCGCCGAGCGGGTGGCGGGCCTGGATCTGGGGGCCGACGACTACCTGCCCAAGCCCTTCAGCCCCAAGGAACTGGAGGCCCGCATCTCCACGATCCTGCGCCGCATGGGCCGGGGGGCCGCCACCAGCGAGCCCCGCGAGCTGCCCACGGGCTCCGGGGTGCTGCGGGTGGGGGATTTGGTGGTCGACACCAACCGCCGCCAGGTGACCCGCGAGGGACAGCGCATCGCCCTCACCTACACCGAATTCAGCCTGCTGGAGCTGCTGTTCCGCGAGCCGGGACGGGTGGTGCCCCGGGCCGAGATCCTCGAGCAGCTCTGGGGCTATCCGCCGCGCCGGGCCGCCGACCTGCGGGTGGTGGACGTCTATGTGGCGCGGCTGCGCGGCAAGCTCGAGCCCGACCCCCGCAACCCCGAGCTGATCCTCACGGTGCGGGGCACGGGCTACGCCTCCCAGCGGATGGGCGAGGGAACCCTGGCCGCCGCCGGCTGAGTCGCCGGCCAGTCGATGCCGGCCGGTCCTGCAGGATGGGCAGCGACCCTTCTCCATCGCCCTGCCTGCCTTGTCGGATCTGCGTGAGACCCGTCTGGAGAAAGCCCGCAGCCTGGAGGCCCTCGGCCGGGCTCCCTATGCGCTCGGCTTCGCCCCCAGCCACCGCACCGCCGAGCTGCAGCAGGCCCACGCCGACCTGCCCAACGGCGAGGAGCGGGCCGTGGCGGTGGCGGTGGCGGGGCGGGTGATGACCCGGCGGGTGATGGGCAAGCTGGCCTTCTTCACCATCGCCGACGAAACCGGTCCGATCCAGCTGTTCATCGAGAAGGCCACCCTGCTGGCGGCCCACCCGGACGAGCCCGAGGCCTTCGCCCAGATCACCTCCCTGGTGGATGGCGGCGACTGGATCGGCGTGCACGGCAGCCTGCGCCGCACCGACCGGGGCGAGCTCTCGGTGAAGGTGACCGACTGGGTGATGCTCTCCAAGGCGCTCCAGCCCCTGCCCGACAAGTGGCATGGCCTGGCGGACGTGGAGAAGCGCTACCGCCAGCGCTACCTGGACCTGATCGTTTCGCCCCACACCCGCGAGACCTTCCGCCGCCGGGCGCGGCTGGTGAGCGCCATGCGCCGCTGGCTCGACGAGCGCGGCTTCCTCGAGATCGAGACGCCCGTCCTGCAGACGGAGGCCGGCGGCGCCGACGCCCGTCCCTTCGCCACCCACCACAACGCCCTCGACCTGCCCCTCACCCTGCGCATCGCCACGGAGCTGCACCTCAAGCGGCTGGTGGTGGGGGGCTTCGAGCGGGTCTACGAGCTGGGGCGCATCTTCCGCAACGAGGGGATCAGCACCCGCCACAACCCCGAGTTCACCTCGGTGGAGATCTACCAGGCCTTCGCCGATTACCACACGATGATGGATCTCACCGAGCAGCTGCTGGCCGCAGCCTGCCTGGAGGTCTGCGGCGACACGCGCCTCACCTACCAGGGCGAGGCGATCGACCTCACCCCGCCCTGGCGGCGGGTCACCATGCACGAGCTGGTGGAGCAGGCCACCGGCCTGGATTTCAGCGGCTTCAGCGACCGTGCCGAGGCGGTGGCGGCCATGGAGGCCGTCGGCCTGGCGGCCCCCGAGGCAGCCGACAGCGTCGGCCGGCTGCTGGTGGAGGCCTTCGAGCAGGCGGTGGAGACCACCCTGGTGCAGCCCACCTTCGTGATGGACTACCCGGTGGAGAATTCGCCCCTGGCCAGGGCCCACCGCAGCAAGCCGGGGATGGTGGAGCGCTTCGAGCTGTTCATCGTCGGGCGGGAGACGGCCAACGCCTTCAGCGAGCTGATCGACCCCCTCGATCAGCGCGCCAGGCTCGAGCTGCAGCAGCTGCGCCGCCAGGCGGGGGACCCCGAAGCCCAGACGGTGGACGAGGATTTTCTGCACGCCCTGGAGGTGGGCATGCCCCCCACCGGCGGCCTCGGCATCGGCATCGACCGCCTCGCCATGCTGCTCACCGACAGCCCCTCGATCCGCGATGTGATCGCCTTCCCCCTGCTGCGCCCGGAGGCCCGCGACTAGGGCGGAACCGACGCAGTGGGATAATGGTCCCTAGTAGGCCTTCTCCCCCTCGGGGCTCTGGTATGAGTGGTGAGCGCGTCGGTTTTCGCTTTCAACACGCCGATGCTGTGGTGAAGCGCAATCCCCAGGGGCGATCTCGCCGTGGCTGGGTCATGGAGCCCGTGGAGCAGACCACCAGCCGGGGCACCAAGATGCCCGCCTACCGCATCCGCTGGCGGGACAGTGAACGTCCGGAGATCGTGCTGCAGCACATGCTCATCGCCGATCCCGACCCCACTCCGCCGCCCGAGGGCGTGAGCCTGGTGCCGCCGGCCCCCAAGAAGTAACCCGCCGCAGCGCCCGGCGAGCGATTCAGCGGGCGATCCAGCTTCAGACCCACCCCCGCAGCCGGTAGGCCAGCAGGCCGAGGTGCTCGCGCATGGCCGTGGTGGTGAGCACCAGGGCTTCGGCGCTGGGCAGCACCCCCATCACGGTGCCCGCCAGGGTGGGGGTGCCGAAGGAGCGACGCTCGGGCAGCTGGAAGTCGCAGGCCACCGGGATGATCCGCAGGTCCGGGGCGGCCCGGCGCAGGGTGGCCAGCGACCGGGGCAGGTGGGTGGCGCTGGTGACCAGCAGCAGGGAGTTCCAGCCCCGCTGCCGGGCCACCCGCACCAGGGCGCCGGCCTCTTCGCCGGTGTTGCGCCCCTCCTCGCTGGTCACGATCCGATCGGCCGCCACCCCCAGGCTGGTGGCCAGGGCCTTGGCCAGCCGGGCTTCGCCGGCCGCCGGATCGTTGGCCATGAAGGTGACCTTGCCGCCGGTCACCAGCAGCCAGGGGGCCTTGCCCTCCCGCATCAGGGCCACGGCCCGCAGCAGCCGGTCGCCGGCCTCGTTCACCTCCACCCCCTGGCGCGGCGGCAGGGCGGGCCGCAGGCCGCCGCCCAGCACCAGCACCGCATCGGCGCTGGGGATCGGCGACGGCGTCAGCCGGGCGGCCCGCTCCTCCAGGCTCCAGACCAGCTGCCGGCTCAGCAGGGGCGTGGCCGCCAGCCAGAGCAGGGCGATGCCCACCCCGGAAAGCACCGGGCCGAAGCGGCGCTGGCGGCCCAGCAGGCCGGCGATCTGGAGCAGCAGGGCCAGTCCGAGGGGGTAGAGGCCGAGCGGCAGCAGTTTCGAGAGCAGGAAACCCATGGGGCGGCGGGGTTCAGCGCTGGCTGCGGCGCTTCAGCTCCTGCAGCTCCTGCTGGGCCTCGAAATGGGCCCAGTCGGCCTCCAGGTCGGGGGTGGGGGCGGCGCCGGGGCGGGGCCGGCTGGTGAGCTCGGCCAGCTCCTGCTCCACGCCGGCGAAGCGTTGGCCCAGATCGGCCAGGGCGCGCCAGCGGTGGCGGCCCTGGTCCATCAGGCCGCCGACATGTTGCTCGGCCCGGCCGGCCAGGTCCTCGGCGCCGGCAGCCCGGGCCCGGCCGGTGCGCTCCTGCCACTGGCGGATCTCCTCGGCCAGCCGCAGCAGTTCGCGCCGCTGCTCCTCCGCCTGCTGGCGCAGGCGCACCCGTTCCGCCAGCAGCTGCCGCTGGCGGTCGCGGGACGCCTGTTCCCGCAGCAGTTCCTCCTGCTGGGGATTGGTGCGCAGGAAGCCCTCCAGCTGCTGATCCAGCCGCGCCTCCAGTTCCTCCAGCCAGCTGCTGCTCATGGCACCGGTTCGCCGGGGGCGCGGGTGATCAGGGGCGCCTCGATCTCCTCCTGCAGGGGGGTGATGGCCGCCTCCCGGGAGCGCAGCAGCAGCTGGGTGAGCCGGGCGATGGCCCCTTCGCCCAGGTCCTGCTCGCCGATGCGGTCGAAGGCCCGGCGGTAGAGATCCTCGAGTTCCTCGATCAGCCCCTCACGCACCCCGCGCATGGACTGACGCTGCTCCTCCCTGCTCATGGCTCGCTCCGGTGCTGTTCCGAGTCTGCCTGCACCAGCAGATGCAGGGCGAAATCGCCGGCGGCATCGCTCCAGCGGCCCGCCCCCAGCCAGCCGGCTTCGGCGGCCAGGGCGAGGAAGGCCTCGGGGGCGTACTTGTGGCTGTATTCGGTGATCAGCGGCTCGCCGGCCGCGAACGGCCAGGACCGCCCCGCCAGGTGCACCTCCAGGTCGCGGCGGCTCACCAGGGCCATGGCGATGCGGGAATGGCCGGCCTCCCACCAGGCCCGGTAGTGGAAGTCGTCGGGGAGGAAATCGCCGTCCAGATCACGGTTGAGCCGGGTGAGCAGGTTGCGGGCGAAGGCCTCCGACCAGCCGGCGGCATCGTTGTAGGCCGCCTCCAGCCGCTCCACCGCCTTGGGCTGGTCAATGCCGATCAGCAGGCGGCTGTCCGGCCCCAGCAGCCGGCGGAACTGGCGCAGCAGCTCCCGGGCGCCGGCGGGGTCGAAGTTGCCGATCGAACTGCCCGGGTAGAAGCCCAGCCGGCCGTGGCCCGCCAGGGCGGGGTGCTCGGGCAGCTGCTCCAGGCGGCTGTAGTCGCAGCAGATGCCGAGCACCGGCAGGGCCGGATGGCGTTGCTGCAGGGCCCGGCAGGCGGGGGCCAGGTGGTCGGCGCTGATGTCGAGGGCGACATAGGCGGCGGGCTCCAGGGCGCTGAGCAGGGGGCTCACCTTGCGGGCGTTGCCGGCCCCGAACTCCACCACCACCCCGGGCCCGAGGGCGGCGGCCAGCTCGGGCGCCCGCGCCTCCAGCAGGGCCGTCTCGGTGCGGGTGAGGCCGTACTCCGGCTGCTCGCAGATCGCCTCGAACAGACGGGATCCCTCGGCGTCGTACAGCAGCCAGGCCGGCAGCTGCTTCGGCTGGCGGGCCATGCCGTCGACCACCAGCCGGGCCATGTCGGCCGGCTCGGGATGGAGGTCGATCAGCATGGGGTGCCGGTACGGTCGTGAGCGCCGTCGTGGGCCAGCCGCAGCCCGGCGGCCATCCAGCGGCAGTGGGGGGCGAAGAAATTGCGATAGGTGGGGCGGGCGTGGCCCGCCGGGGTGAGGAAGCAGCTGCCGCGGAGCACGAACTGGGAGGTCATGAACTTGCCGTTGTATTCCCCGACGGCCCCGGGGGCGGGGCGGAAGCCCGGGTAGGGCCGGTAGGGGCTGGCGGTCCATTGCCACAGGGCGCCGAAGGCCTGGGGCAGGGGGTGGCCGTCCGGTTGGGCGGCTTCCGTCGCCACCAGCTCCCATTCGGCTTCGCTGGGCAGGCGGCCGCCGCTCCAGCGGGCGAAGGCATCGGCCTCGAACCAGCTCACGTGCCGCACGGGCGCCTGGGGGTGCCGCGGCCGGCGGCCCGCCAGGCTGAATTCCCACTCCCCACGCCAGTAGCGCGGTGCGCTCCAGCCGTGCTGCTGCACCAGCGCCCAGCCCTCGCTCATCCACAGCTCCGGCCGCCGGTAGCCGTCATCGGCGATGAAGGCGGCGTAGGCCTCGTTGGACACCAGGGTTTCGGCGAGGCTGAAGGGCTCCAGCCACTGGCGGTGCCGGGGGGCTTCGTTGTCGAAGTGGAAGCCACCGCCGGCGTGGCCGATCTCCACCAGCCCGCCGGGGTGGGAGCGCCAGCCGCCGGTGGTTTCCGGTGCCCCGGCGCCGGGGGGTTCGACGCCATAGGCGGGCTCCAGCGGGTTGCGGCTGAAGCCGTCAAGCAGATCCATCAGCAGCAGCTCCTGGTGCTGCTGCTCGTGCTGCAGCCCCAGTTCCACCAGCTCCAGCAGGGGCGCGGCCGCCTCGGGTGGCTGGCGATCCAGCTCCAGCAGCAGCGTCTCCAGCCCGGCGTCGACCCGCCGGCGCCAGGCGAGCACCTCGCCGATGGCCGGCCGGGTGAGCAGGCCCCGTTCCGGGCGAGGGTGGCGGCTGCCGACCGCCTCGTAATAGGAGTTGAACAGGTGGCCCCAGCGGCGATCGGGCGTCGCGTGGCCCGGCAGGTGGGGCTCCAGCAGGAAGGTCTCGAAGAACCAGGTGGTGTGCCCCAGATGCCACTTGGCGGGGCTGGCATCGGCCATGCCCTGGAGGCAGAGGTCCTCCGGCTCCAGGCCCTGGATCAGGCGTTCACTGTGCTGGCGGACCGCCTGGAGCCGTTGCAGGAGGCAGGGGATGTCCGCCGGCGCGTGTGCCCTGGAACCCATGGTCCTGCCGTTCTCTGGGGCCGACCATAGGGATGTTCCCTACGATCCGGCCACGCAGCGATGGAGAAGGCCAGCCGCATGGGAGCCCACAGCGACGGCATGAGCACCGGGATCACCGAGGGCTTCAGCGGGGCGGTCGGCGGGACGCCGCTCATCCGGCTCCATGCCCTCAGCGCCCTCACCGGCTGCGAGATCCTGGGCAAGGCGGAATTCATGAACCCCGGCGGGTCGGTGAAGGACCGGGCCGCCCTGGGCATCCTCCAGGAGGCGGAGGCCAGCGGCCTGCTCAAGCCGGGGGGCACGGTGGTGGAGGGGACCGCCGGTAACACCGGCATCGGCCTCACCCACCTCTGCAATGCCCGCGGCTACCGCTGCCTGATCGTCATCCCCGAGACCCAGTCGGCGGAGAAGATCGGCCTGCTGCGCAGCCTCGGCGCCGAGGTGCGCACGGTGCCGGCGGTGCCCTACAGCGACCCGGCCAACTACGTGCGCCTCTCGGGCCGCATCGCCGAGGAGACGCCCGGCGCCGTGTGGGCGAACCAGTTCGACAACCTCGCCAACCGGCGGGCCCATTACGGCAGCACCGGGCCGGAGATCTGGGAGCAGACCGGGGGCCGGCTGGATGCCTGGGTGGCCGCCACCGGCACCGGCGGTACCTACGCCGGGGTGGCCCTCTATCTCAAGGAGCAGGATCCCAGGGTCCGCTGCGTCCTGGCCGATCCCTGCGGCAGCGCCCTCTACAGCTGGGCCACCGACGGCACCCTGAAGAGCGAGGGCAACTCGATCACCGAGGGCATCGGCAACAGCCGCGTCACCGCCAACCTGGAGGGGGCGCCGATCGACGACGCGGTGAGGATCGACGACCCCATGGCCCTGCGCACGATCTACGGCCTGCTGTGGCAGGAGGGCCTGTTCATGGGCGGATCGGTGGGGATCAACGTGGCGGCGGCGGTGGAGACCGCCCGGCGGCTGGGGCCCGGCCATCGCATCGTCACCGTTCTGTGTGACAGCGGCGATCGCTACCGCTCCCGCCTCTACGACCAGGACTGGCTGGCGGGCCGCGGCCTCGAGCAGCCCCAGCGCACCGGCGTGGCCCTGATCCCATGAGCGCAGCCCAGGGCCAGGTGATCGGCGGCCGCTACCGGCTCGAACGCCGTCTCGGGGCGGAGACGGGGGGACCCCAGGGGGAGCTGTGGCTGGCAAGTGACCAGCTGGCCGCCGATGGGCCCGTGGCCCTGCGCCGCATCGGGCCGGAGCAGGACCAGGCCCGGGCCCGGGAGCTGTGGTCGCGGCTGCAGGGGGTGCTCCACCCCCAGGTGCCCCGCATCGGCGCCGTGATCGAGGCCGAGGGCCAGCTCTGGCTGGTGCGGGAGTGGCAGGCGGGCCGCACCTACCAGCAGCTGCTGGAGCTGCGCGCTGAGCGCCAGCTGGTGTTCGGCGCGGGAGAGATGCTGCTGCTGCTGCGCCAGCTGCTGCCGGTGCTCGCCGCCCTGCACAGCCAGGACCTGCTGCACGGGGACCTCAGTCCCGCCAACCTGCTGCGCCGCGACAGCGACGGCCTGCCGGTGCCGCTTGATTTCGGCCTGGTGCGGGGCACGGCCGGCGGCCCCGCCGGGGAGCGGCTGCTGGGGGCCACCCCTGGCTATGCCCCGCCGGAGCTGGCCAGGGGCGAGCCCGCCCAGCCCTGGATGGATCTGCACGCCCTGGGGGTGGTGTCCCTGGTGCTGCTGAGCGGGGATGGGCCGGAGCGCCTGCTCGATCCGGCGACGATGCAATGGCGCTGGCCGGCGGCCCTGGAGAACGAGCCGGAGCTGCTGCGCCACCTGCAGCGCCTGCTCAGCCGCCACCCTGAGGAGCGCTTCGCCTCCGCCGGCCAGGCCCTGGTGGCCTTCCAGTCCCTGGCGATGCCCGACAGCACGGGACCGGTGCCCCGGGCCGACCGCACCGTGGTGCTGGTGCCGGAGGCCGCCCCTGCCGCCCCGCTGCCACCGCCACCGGCCCCGGCCGCCGCCGAGGCGGCGATCGCGGCCGCCATCGCGGCGGATGCCGCGGCAGATGTCGCGACAGAGCCCCGCCGGCCTGCCGTGGAGCGGGCGGAGCCCCAGCTGCCGCTGCGCACGGCCACCGCCACCACGCCACCGCCGCCGGCCGCCGTGGCCGTCAGCGACAGCCTGCGGCGCCGCCATGAGGAACGGGAGGAGGAGGCCGAGGGGGGCTTCTGGCCGGTGCTGATCGCCCTGGTGCTCTCGGCGGTCGTGGGGACGGCGGTGGGCTGGTGGTGGCTGAGCCGCGGCAAGGTGGCCGCCCCGGCCCCCGGCGGCCAGAGCGAGCTCCCCAGCAGCCTGCCCCCCTCGGAGGTGGACCAGCGCCAGCAGCTGCTCAACCGCCTGCGGGCGATGCAGGTGGACCGGGCCTGGTTCCTGAGCCTGGTGGATGCGGCCCTGCTGGCCCAGTACCCCGAGCGCAACGGCCGCCTCCCCTCCGACTCCCTGGAGGACGCGCCGCTGCGGCGGGTGTGGAACGAACTGGCCGAGGAATGGCTGGCCCGGGTGGAGCAGTTGCCCCTGCCCCTGCGGCGCCGGCTGGGCAACTTCAGCGCCAGCGACTGGGAGCAGCGGCAGGGTGGCTTCGTGGGCCAGGGGCTGAGCCCGGCGGTGCTGCGGGAGCTGGTGTCGGCCAGCGTCCAGAACCTGCTGCCGAGCCGCGCCTCCCAGGCGATGCCGCCGGAACCCTTCCGCCAGATCTGGTACGCGGCCGCCGAAATGATGCTGGAGAACCTCAGGATCGAGCCGATCGAGGCCCCCTCCGGCAACGCCCAGGTGCTGTCGGCCGAGGTCCCTGCCAGCGGGGCGCGCCTGTTCCCGATCCGTCTGCCCGCCGGCCACGGCCTCGCCCTCGGGGTCAGCGGCTCGCCGCTGCTGCAGATGAGCGTCTACTCGGCCGGGGGCACCCTGCTGGAGCCGAGGGGGCCGCTGCGGGTGGTCACCCTCGACTCCCAGAAGAGCTCGCCGGTGCAGCTGCTGCTCACCAACGACGGCGTCGCCCCGGCCCTGATCCGCCTGTCGCTGCGGGCCGATCCGCCGGCCCCCACGCCGCCGCCGGCGCCGGACGCGCCCCCGGCCCCCGAGGAGCCCCAGGACACGCCGGCCACGCCCGCTCCGGCCACCCCCGGCGCCACCCCGGCACCGGCAGCCCCGGCGGCCCCGGCCCCCGCGCCCCCACCGGCGCCCCCCGCCCCGCCCAGCAACTGAGGCCG
>NZ_JAFKRJ010000020.1:0-48653 GCF_019038515.1 Synechococcus sp. CCAP 1479/10
GGCGGCCCCGGCCCCCGCGACCCCACCGGCGCCCCCCGCACCGCCCAGCAACTGAGGCCGCTCAGAGCCTGGCGACGGCGGCCCGGGTCTCCTTGGCGATCTGCTTGTTCTTCTCGTCCGCGCGCTTGTCGTGCAGCTTGCGGCCCTTGCCCAGGCCGATGGTGATCTTGATCCAGGAGCCCTTGAGGTGCAGGTTCAGCGGGATCAGGGTGAGTCCCTTCTGATCGAGGGCGACGCGCAGCTTGTCGATCTCGCGGCGATGGGCCAGCAGCTTGCGCACCCGCAGGGGCTCGTGGTTGAAGAACTTGCTGGCGTGGCTGTGGGGGGAGATGTGGACGTTGTGAAGCTGCATCTCGCCGTTGCGGATCAGGCAGAAGCCGTCGCGCAGGTTCACCTGGCCGGCCCGGATCGACTTCACCTCGGTGCCGAGCAGTTCGATGCCGGTCTCGAGGGTTTCGAGAATCTCGTACTGGTGTCTGGCCAGGCGGTTGTCGGCCAGCAGCCGGTTGGCCGGGTCGGCGCCCTTGGCGCCACCACCCTTCCTGCCGGGCCCCTTCGCCATCGCCGCGTTCCTGATCACCTGGGTGCTCCCCGACCCTAGGCAGCAGCCGGTACCCTCCAACCATGGCGATCATCTCTTCGGGAGGAACGGCCGCACCCGCTCCCCGGGGGCCACGGTCCGGGGCGGCTCCGGAGCGGCTCGTGGACCCCACCGCCGCCGTCGAGGAGCCCCCCGTACGGGAGGACGGCCTGCGGCCCCGCCGGCTGGATGACTACATCGGCCAGAGCGAGCTGAAGCAGGTGCTGCGCATCGCCGTGGAGGCCACCCGCCGCCGCCAGGAGGCCCTCGACCACGTGCTGCTCTACGGCCCCCCCGGCCTCGGCAAGACCACCATGGCCCTGGTGCTGGCCGAGGAGCTGGGGGTGCGCTGCCGGATCACCAGCGCCCCGGCCCTGGAGCGCCCGCGCGACATCGTCGGCCTGCTGGTGAACCTGCAGCCCCGCGAGGTGCTGTTCATCGATGAGATCCACCGCCTCAACCGGGTGGCCGAGGAGATCCTGTATCCGGCCATGGAGGACTTCCGCCTCGACCTCACCGTCGGCAAGGGCACCACGGCCCGCACCCGCAGCCTGGAGGTGGCCCCGTTCACCCTGGTGGGGGCCACCACCCGCGCCGGCTCGCTGAGTTCGCCGCTGCGGGATCGCTTCGGCCTGATCCAGCGGCTGGAGTTCTACGGCCTCGATGACCTCGAGGCGATCGTGCAGCGGGCCGCCGGCCTGCTGCAGCTGGCCCTGCAGCCCTGCGCCGCCCAGGAGGTGGCCCGCCGCTGCCGGGGCACGCCCCGCATCGCCAACCGGCTGCTGCGCCGGGTGCGGGATGTGGCGGCGGTGGGGGGTCACGGCCGGATCGATGCGGCGCTGGTGGAGGAGGCCCTGTCCCTGCACCGGGTGGATGGCCGCGGCCTGGATGCCAGCGACCGGCGCCTGCTGGGCCTGATGCTGGAGACCTACGGCGGCGGGCCGGTGGGGCTGGAAACCCTGGCGGCGGGGCTGGGGGAGGATCCCGCCACCCTGGAAGCGGTGGTGGAGCCCTACCTGCTGCAGCTGGGCTTCCTGCAGCGCACGCCCCGGGGGCGGGTCGTCACCCCCGCCGGCCGCGCCCACCTCGACGGTGCCTCCGCGGTGGCGGCATGAGACGGCGCGCAGTGGCGGTGCTGCCCCTGCTGGTGCTGCTGGTGGGGCTGTTGGCCTGGCCGCCGAGCGCGGCGGCGTCACTGCCGGCCCTGTTCGAGCAGGCCCTGGCCGCCAGCCGCGAGGGGCGCTTCGGCGAGGCCCTGCCCCTGTGGGACCGGGTGGTGGATCTGGCCCCCGAGGACGCCTCGGCCTGGAGCAACCGCGGCAACGTGCAGCTGGCCCTGGGGGACGCCCGGGCGGCGATCGCCGACCAGGACCGGGCGATCGCCCTGGAGCCCGCCAGCGCCGACCCCCACCTCAACCGCGGCACCGCCGAGGAGGCCCTGGGCCTTTGGAGCGCCGCCGCTGCGGATTACCGGTGGATCCTGGAGCGCAATCCGGAGGATGCCTCCGCCCTCTACAACCTGGGCAACGTGGAGGGCTCCCGGGGTGACTGGCCGGCGGCCCGCCAGTGCTTTGAGGCGGCCGCCGCCGCCCGGCCGGGCTTCGCCATGGCCCGCTCCAGCGCCGCCCTGGCCGCCTTCCAGCTGGGGGACATCCCGGTGGCGGAGAAGCAGCTGCGCGACCTGATCCGCCGCTACCCGCTGTTCGCCGATGCCCGCGCCGGCCTCACGGCGCTGCTGTGGCAGCGGGGGGCCCGGGGCGAGGCCGAGAGCCACTGGGCCGCGGCCTCCGGCCTCGATCCCCGCTACCGGCAGGAAGAATGGCTGCTGCAGATACGGCGCTGGCCGCCCGTGCCCGTGCAGGCTCTGGCCCAGTTCCTGGCCCTGGCCTCCTGAACCACCCCCGTCCATGACGCCTCCCCCCCTGTCCCCCATGGCCCCGGCTGATGCCACCTGGGACGCCCTGGGGCTGGAGGACACCCTGCAAACGCTGCTGCCGGAGCTGATCCAGATCCGCCGCCACATCCACCGCCACCCCGAGCTGAGCGGCCACGAACAGCAGACCGCCGCCCTGGTGGCCGGTGAGCTGCGGCGCTGGGGCTGGGAGGTGCGTGAAGGGGTGGGCCGCACCGGGGTGGTGGCCGAGCTGGGGCCGGTGGGGGCGCCGCTGGTGGCCCTGCGGGCCGACATGGATGCCCTGCCGATCGAGGAGCGCACCGAGCTGCCCTATGCCTCCAGCCGCCAGGGCCTGATGCATGCCTGCGGCCACGACATCCACACCACCGTGGGCCTGGGGGTGGCGCGGCTGCTGGCCGGCGTGGCCGACCGGCTCACGGCCCGGGTGCGGCTGCTGTTCCAGCCGGCGGAGGAGACGGCGGAGGGGGCCGCCTGGATGCGGGCCGATGGGGCGATGGAGGGGGTGCAGGCCCTGTTCGGCGTGCACGTGTTCCCGAGCCTGGAGGTGGGCACGGTGGGGGTGCGCAGCGGCAGCCTCACGGCCGCGGCTGGGGAGCTGGAGGTGGAGGTGCTGGGGGAGGGGGGCCACGGCGCCCGGCCGCACCAGAGCACCGATGCGATCTGGATCGCCGCCCGGGTGGTGAGCGGCCTGCAGGAGGCGATCAGCCGCCGCCTCGACCCGCTCCATCCGGTGGTGGTGAGCTTCGGGTTGATCGAGGGGGGCAAGGCCTTCAATGTCATCGCCGACCACGTGCGGCTGCTGGGCACGGTGCGCTGCCTGGATCTGGAGGTGCACGCCCAGCTTCCGGGCTGGATCGAAGACACGGTGCATGCCCTCTGCCAGGGCCACGGCGGCGAGGCCCGGGTCCATTACCGCTGCATCTCCCCGCCGGTGCACAACGATCCGGAGCTCACCCAGCTGGTGGCCGACACGGCCGTGGGCCTGCTGGGCCGCTCCAAGGTGCAGTGGTTGGAGCAGCCGTCCCTGGGGGCCGAGGACTTCGCCCAGCTGCTTGAGGGCACCCGCGGCACCATGTTCCGGCTGGGGGTGGCCGGGCCCGGCGGATGCACGCCCCTGCACAGCAACAGCTTCGATCCCGACGAGGGCTGCCTGGAGGTGGGCATCAAGGTGCTCACCCTCAGCCTGCTGCGCTGGATGGAGCAGCCGGTTTGAGCGGCCGTCGGCCCTCCCGCTTCCGGGCGGCACTGCTGGCGCTCTCCTCGCCGCTGCTGATCCTGCTGGCCCTGCTGGTGCTGTTCACCCGCCAGGGGGCCGACAAGCTGCCGGCCGTGCCGGCTCTGGTGATCGGCTCCGGCCTGCTCACCACCAGCTGGATCCGCCGGCGGCGGCGCCGGGCCGAGCTGCTGCGGGCCCTGCGCCAGGCCCCCCCGGCCAGCGGCGAGCTGCGCCAAGGTGAAGGATCCCCGCCCTGATCCCCGTGAGTGAGTCCACCCCCGATCTGGAAGCGGTGCGGCAGGCGATCGCTTCGGGTGATCCGAGCCGGGCGATGCCGGCCCTGGCGGGGCTGCGGGGGGTGGAGCCGGAGGCGGCGATTCCGCTGCTGCTGCTGGGGCTGGAGCAGACCACCTTCGTGATCCGTTCACTGGCCTGCGCCGGGCTGGGGGTGAAGCGCAGCGAGGCGGGCTGGGCGGCCCTGGAGACGGCAGTGCGCCAGGACGAGGACGCCAATGTGCGCGCCGAGGCCGCCAACGCCCTGGCCAGCTACGGGGTGGAGCGGGCCTGGCCTCTGCTGCGGGATGCCTTCGTGGCCGACGACCAGTGGCTGGTGCGCTGCAGCATCCTCTCGGCCCTGGCCGAGCAGGAGGCGATGCCGGCGGCCTGGCTGCTGGAGCTGGCCCGGGAGGCGGTGACCGATGGCGACGGCACGGTCCGGGCCGGTGGGGCCGAGATCCTGGGCCGCCTGGTGCGCGACGGCCGGGGGCCGGAGGCGGCCCAGGCCCGCGAGGCCCTGGCGGCGCTGCAGGGCGACGGCGACCATCGCGTCACGGCCATTGCTTTGGACGGGCTGCAGGCCTGAGGCCTGCGCCCTCGCCAGCGGGCGTTCGTGGCCCCGGGGATGCGCGCGCGCGCCGTTTCCCGAACCTGTACAGCCTGTACAGAATCGGGAAACATGGATTCGGAACCCTGTCCCCGTTCCGCCTTGGCCCTGCCCCCTTCCGGCCCTGGCCCCACCCCCGTCCAGCCTTGCTAGGTTTCGAGCGTCACTAGGGGTGCCCGGCGCAGGATCCACCGATCGCTTCGCCCAGGGCTGAGATCACACCCTCCGAACCTGATCCGGGTCATGCCGGCGCAGGGAAGTGCGGAAGCTCTCAGGCTGCGCCCAACAGTCCTTCGTCATTCCTGTCATGCGCAGCGCCTGGATCCAGAAGCGTCGTGGTCAAGCCAACGTCACCCAGCTGCATTACGCCCGCCAGGGGGTGATCACCGAGGAGATGGCCTACGTGGCCAAACGGGAGAACCTGCCCGAGTCGCTGGTGATGGAGGAGGTGGCCCGGGGCCGCATGATCATCCCCGCCAACATCGAGCACCCTGGCCTAGAGCCGATGGCGATCGGCATCGCCAGCAAGTGCAAGGTGAACGCCAACATCGGCGCCTCCCCCAATGCCTCCGACCTCGATGAGGAGGTGGCCAAGCTGAAGCTGGCGGTGAAGTACGGCGCCGACACGGTGATGGACCTCTCCACCGGCGGGGTGAACCTCGATGAGGTGCGCACGGCGATCATCAACGCCTCCACGGTGCCGATCGGCACGGTGCCCGTGTACCAGGCGCTGGAGAGCGTGCACGGGATGATCGAGAAGCTCGATGAGGACGACTTCCTGCATGTGATCGAGAAGCACTGCCAGCAGGGCGTCGACTACCAGACGATCCATGCGGGCCTGCTGATCGAGCACCTGCCGCTGGTGAAGGGCCGGCTCACCGGCATCGTCAGCCGCGGCGGCGGCATCCTGGCCCAGTGGATGCTGTACCACCACAGGCAAAACCCGCTGTTCACGCGCTTCGAGGACATCTGTGAGATCTTCAAGCGCTACGACTGCAGCTTCTCCCTCGGGGATTCCCTGCGGCCCGGCTGCCAGCACGACGCCTCCGATGCGGCCCAGCTGGCCGAACTGAAGACCCTGGGTGAGCTCACCCGCCGGGCCTGGAAGCACGACGTGCAGGTGATGGTGGAGGGTCCGGGGCATGTGCCGATGGACCAGATCGAGTTCAACGTCAAGAAGCAGATGGAGGAGTGCAGCGAGGCGCCGTTCTACGTGCTCGGCCCGCTGGTGACGGACATCGCCCCCGGCTACGACCACATCACCAGCGCCATCGGCGCGGCCCTGGCCGGCTGGCACGGCACGGCGATGCTCTGCTACGTGACGCCGAAGGAACACCTAGGCCTGCCCAACGCCGAAGACGTGCGCGAGGGCCTGATCGCCTACAAGATCGCCGCCCACGCCGCCGACATCGCCCGCCACCGCCCCGGCGCCCGCGACCGCGACGACGAGCTCAGCCGCGCCCGCTACGCCTTCGACTGGAACAAGCAGTTCGACCTGAGCCTGGATCCGGAGCGGGCCCGCGAGTACCACGACGAAACCCTGCCGGCCGACATCTACAAGCAGGCCGAGTTCTGCTCGATGTGCGGGCCGAAGCACTGCCCGATGCAGACCAAGATCACCGACGAAGACATCGAGGGTCTCGAGCAGGTGCTTGCCGAGCAGAAGAAGGCGCAGGGGGAACCGCTGGGGGTCTGAGGTTGGGGGTGGTACAGCCAACGGCCCAGAGGAGGTGATCACCCTCCTGGGCCTGGAGCCCCACCGCACCTGCGGCCTGGTGGCCCAGAGCTACACGGCCGGAGCAATCCCTGGCGGTGCCCTTTACTTCCTGGCCAGCCCGGAGCGCGGCATCCAGCTGCATCGCATCGGCCCAGGATCAGGTGTATCTCCACTACCTGGGAGATCCACTGGAGGTGCTGCTGGTGGCTGCCGAGGGCGTGGTCTCACGGCATCGGGTGGGGAGTGACCTGGCGGCGGGGCAGCGACCCCAGTTGGAAATTGCCGGTGGCACGTTTCATGCCGCACGGGTGGCTCCGGGTGGCGCCTTCGGCTACGCGCTGCTGGGCACCAGTGTGTGGGGGCGGGTGGATCCGGAGCGGGTGGAGCGCATGGAGTTGGGGGCTCTGGGTGAGGTGTTTCCGGCGGCGCTGCCAGTGTTCGAAGCGTTTGCCTCCTACTGACCGGGAGGGTCTGGTCGGCTTGTGAGCCAGGGCGGAGGGCAGAGGCAAAGCCGCTAGAGTGAATTAAGGAGGTGTCTTCAATGTCTAGACAATTTGATGTCGTCGTCGAAAGGGATTCAGAAGGTTTCTTTGTGGCGACCGTCCCGGCACTGCCCGGTTGTCATACGCAGGCCCAATCCTTGGATCAATTAATGGAGCGAGTCAAGGAGGCTATTGAGCTCTGCCTTGAAGTCGCCGGTACCGCTCCTGAGTCGCTTGACTTCGTAGGAGTGCAGCGCGTTACCGTTGAGGTGTGACGAGATATTCTGCGGTTTCAGGAAAGGCTCTCATCGCAGCGTTGAAAGACATTGGCTTTGAAGAAATCAGGGTGAAAGGTAGTCACCATTTCCTGAGGCACCCAGACGGTAGAGCGACGGTTGTGCCCGCTCATTCCAATGAAATGTTGGGGCCTGGCCTTCTGGCAAGCATTCTTCGTGATGTCAAGGTCACAAGAGCCAGACTGCAAGAGCTTCTGTAACCCGTCCACGGCCGGGAGTTGCCTCCCGCCACCGATGTGTTTATGGTCCAAGCGTCGTTGTTGACCGCATCGATTGGGCTTTCCTTTCCCCAATCGCGTCACGTCCTATCTGTTCGGGGGGCTGTTCCTCGGACTGCTGCTGGTGATGGCGGCGACCCTGACGGTCACTACCATCGGCTTCCGGCTGGCCCCGCGGCTGCGGGAGTCCACGCTGCTGGGGCTGCCCATCTCCCATGAGCTGAAGCCGATGCTGATCGGCCTGGCCGGGATGTTCGTGGGCGCCTACCTGCAGGGCGTGCTGGCGGAAGGCCGCCCCAAGCTGCAGGGCTGACGCCCCCGACGCGATGGCTTCCCACGCCCCCTTCGCCCTGGTGGCCGCCGCCGGCGGTGCGCCGCTGCTGCTGCGGCAGCTGTTTGACGCCGAGACCAGCACCTTCACCTACCTGCTGGCGGATGTGGCCTCCCGGCAGGGGGTGCTGATCGATTCGGTGTACGAGCAGCACCCCCGCGATCTCTCCCTGATCCGGGAGCTGGGCATCCAGCTGGTCGCCAGCCTCGACACCCACGTGCACGCCGACCACGTGACCGGCAGCTGGCGCCTGCACCGGGCCACCGGCTGCGCCATTGCCCTGGCCGCCGTCGCCGGGGCCGAGAACGTGACCCTGCCCCTGCGCCATGGGGATCGGGTGAGCTTCGGCGGCCGCCATCTGGAGGTGCGTGCCACCCCCGGCCACACCGACGGTTGCCTCAGCGTCGTGCTCGATGACCACAGCGTGGCCTTCACCGGTGATGCCCTGCTGGTGCGGGGCTGCGGCCGCTGCGACTTTCAACAGGGGGATGCCTCTACCCTCTACCACTCGATCACCGGGCAGATCCTGTCGCTGCCCGAGCACTGCCTGCTCTACCCGGCCCACGATTACAGCGGCCGGGCGGTGAGTTCGGTGGCCGAGGAGAAGGCCTACAACGCCCGGCTCGGGGGCGAGGCCGACGAGCGCGACTTCGTGGGCTACATGGAGAACCTGCACCTCCCCCACCCCAACCGGATCTCCGTGGCCGTGCCGGCCAACCTGCGCTCCGGCCGGCCCGCCGACGGTGGCCTGGAGGAGGCGGACGACTGGGCGCCGATCGAGCGCAGCTATGCCGGCCTGCCCGAACTGACGGCCGACTGGGTGGCCGACCACCGCGAGGCCCTGACGCTGGTGGACGTGCGTTCCGAAGCGGAAGTGCAGGGCCCGGACGGTCGCATCCCGGGCAGCCTGCTGATTCCCCTGCCCGAGCTGCCGACGCGAGCCGACGAGATCCCCACGTATCGTCCCACGGTGGTGCTTTGCCACTCCGGCAGCCGCTCCGCCCTGGCTACACAGCAGCTGCAGAAGAAGGGGCTCACACGCGTGGCCAACATGCGCGGCGGTCTGCGGGCCTGGAAGGCGCAGGGGCTGCCGTTGGAGCATCCCGCCTAACTCACACCCTTGCGCTTTGTTGTAGCTGAGGGTACAAGTGGTTCACGGACACGTTGACCATGGCTGGCGTTGGTGTCCCTGGTTAAAGTGTCGTCGAGAGCCAAAGGTTTCTGAGACTGTTGCCATGTCCTCAGTCGTCATATCGGAATGGACCTGCAGCAGGCTAAGTGTGGTTCGCGGAACTGCCGAAGAACAAGCTCTTGAAGAAACAGAACGTGTCTGGACTGAGGAAAAGTCATGAAGATAAAAAAAGTGCAATTAAATCGATTTAAGAGATTTACCTCGCTTAAAGTAGTCGAAATACCAGAATCAGCAAGACTTGTTGTGCTGGTAGGGCCAAATGGAAGCGGAAAAACCTCCCTTTTTGAAGCCCTCAATCATTGGTATAAATTCAAAGGCTTTAGCGATCGAGGACATCAAGACTACCTTGAAAAGAGCGATGGCGAAAATTCAAGTCCGAATACATGGAAGCAAGACTCGCCAAACAAAGTATCAATAGAATTTTATGATTCTCAGCAATTAAGCCAAAAGCAAGTTAGAGGAAAGTTCTATTTTAGAACTGCATATAGAAATGAACCAGACTTTACTGTTTCTAATCTGAACAAACAAAATAATCCAGCAGAATCGATAAAGCTACAGAATCTAATGCAGAACGATCAAACGGTGTCTGAAAACTATCAGAGACTCGTTGCTCAAACATTGGCTGGAGTTTATTCAATATCAAATAATACTATGACAGTAGAGCAGCTTAGAACCGAGTTAGTTGGAAAGATTAAGGGCTCTCTCTCGACTATATTCGATGTCCTAAAGCTAAGTACAATTGGCGATCCTCTTTCAAATGGAAGCTTTTATTTCGAAAAGGGCACAGCCAAGGACTTCCATTACAAGAACCTATCCGCAGGCGAAAAGTCTGTCTTTGACCTAGTTCTCGATATGATAATCAAGTCGAGCTTTTATTCTGACGCAATCTTTTGCATTGATGAGCCAAAGGCTCACATGCACACAAGACTCCAGTCAAAAGTTCTTAGGGAGCTTTATAATTTAACACCTGATAACTCCCAGCTCTGGATTTCCACACATTCCATAGGGATGCTTAAAGAAGCTGAAGATATCGAAGAGGTAAATCCAGGAACGGTTGTGTTTTTAGATTTTGACAACAGAGATTTTGATTTATCTGAGGTAATACGACCAACCAAGATAAGCAGAGCAATTTGGGATCGATTCTTTGATCTTGCTTTTGCTGATTTTTCAAAGCTGATCGCACCCAAAAGAATTGTTTTCTGTGAGGGGACAAGTCAAGGAAGAAGATATAAAGACTTTGATGCTCTGATATATGGAAAGATACTTGGCGAAAAGCATCATGATGCAACCTTTATCTCAATCGGATCTTGCTCAGATATTGAAGATATCGAAAACCAGTCTGTAAAGATGATTTCAAACATCCTTAAGTCGTCTGAAATTATAAAAATCGTCGACAGGGATGATAAAAGTAAAGGCGAAGTTGCTGAACTGCTTGCGAAAGGCATTAGAGTCTTATCTCGAAGACATATTGAGAGCTACCTATTCGACGATGAGATTCTTTGCAAGCTTTGCGCTCATTTGCATAAAGAAGAACTAGTGGAGCACTGTTTACAGGTAAAAGCACAGGCTATGGCTGATAGCATTGCCAGGGGAAATCCCCCCGATGATGTTAAGTCTGCTGGGGGGAAGATATTCACAGAAATCAAGAGAATTCTAGATCTAACACAATGTGGAAATAATACGTGTGCGTTTTTGAGAGATACAATTGCACCTTTAGTGTCTGAAGATGCAAACGTCTATCAAGAATTAGAAAATGATATATTCGGTTGAGAGAGTAACATGCGGCAATTCGCTCATTCGTGTGCTCCTTCCGCCGCGCCGCTTAGGCATCATTCTAGTACAGCTAGACGCCATGAAAGCAGAAGCTGCCATGAGTAGAGTGGAACAAATGAAGTAACCTCCAACGCCCGAATCAGATGCAAGCAACAGAATCCAAGATCGCACTGCTAATTGATGCCGACAATGCGCCAGCCGCCAAGATCGCAGCGATTGTCTCTGAAATCGCAAAGTATGGCATTGCCAATATACGTAGGGCCTATGGCAACTGGAAGAACCCAACCCTTAGATCCTGGGAAGAGTGCCTGCAGGAGTATGCGATTTGCCCAGTCCAGCAATTCGATCTTACTAAAGGGAAAAATGCTACCGATGCAGCGATGATCATTGATGCCATGGACTTGCTGTATACGCAGAAGCTGGATGCGTTTGCGATTGTATCGAGTGACAGCGACTTCACCCCTCTGGTGATGCGGATCCTGACCAGTGGGTTGAAGGTGTATGGCTTTGGCGAGAAGAAGACACCTCTGCCATTCGTTTACGCTTGCTCGACGTTCCTGTTCCTTGAGTCAATTGACCAGGTGATGGATTCCACCGAGGCTTCCGTTGTATCTGCGGGCATCAAGAAGACTGGAAAAGAGTTGAAGCAAGATACAAAGCTAATGAATATTCTGAGGAGCGCGGTATCAATCTTTTCAGATGATGATGGCTGGTCGAATCTTGCTCCGGTTGGAGGACACATTGCCAATCAAACATCCTTTGACCCACGCAACTATGGCTACGCAAAGCTCAGTGGGTTGTTTGAGGCGATTGACTTGTTCGAGACGCAGCGAAGAAACAAGGCTGTTTATGTGCGCAGCAAGCAGCGGAACGGCCATCCTCAAAAGTAGGAGGCAAGTGAACTCCTAATAAGGTATTTCAGCTCCGGTGATACCTCACCCTCTGCCCCTCCCGCTCACTCTCGAACCGCTGCAGCCGGTGCGTCAGCGCCCGTAGCCGTTTCATGTGGTGGGAGTTCACCGGATCGAACAGATCCCCCCGCGCAGTCTCGATGAAGATCAGCACATCCTTGGGGGTGCAGGGGCCGCTTTTCCAGCCATGGAATTCCCGGTGCAGGTCGGGCACCAGCACCAGGATGTTCTCCGGCAGGTCGGCCAAATCCGGGCGGCTGCGGCGGTCGAAAAGATGGTGGCCGTCCAGGTCAATCTTCTTGTGTACCTCCGCCTTCCTACCGGTGATCTCGCAGCGATGGCCGGCCGCCGCCTTGGCGCGCTTCATGGCTCGGTCCACGCCTTGGGTGAGGTAACGGATCTCGGAGTTGAAGCAGGCTTCCACCACATCGCCCACGGCTTCGATCCAGGCCTGGCGCGTTTTGGTGATCTTGCTGTTGGCTCGCATGTCGCGGGCCACACGGGCGATGCCTCGCTGGCTGATCAGCACCTGCCGCTCCTCGTTCTCCAGGAAGTCCTTGTTCAGCTCCAGGGCTTCTTCCCCCTCCTCCGTACCGGATGTGCGCAGCCGCTCCCAGGAATTGGATAGGCCCTTGTAGTTGGTCTGCAGGATGCCCACGGTGGTTTTCCGGCTCACGAAGGCCAGATCGCCCCGGATCTCCAGGGTGCCGCCGGCCTCGATGAACTCCTGGGTGATCCGCCGTGACACGAGCAGTTGCTTGCGCTTCTGCTTCACGTTGAACAGTCTTTCGCGGATCTTGCCAAGCAAGCCCGTTTTCTCGGTGGCTTCGATGTAACGGGCTAGCGCCTCCACACCTTCCTCGGTGAAGCGTCGGGGCCGCTGCCCATTCGCACCGGCCACCGCTGGGCCGCTGTATTCAAAGTGCTCGCTCTCCACCAGGTCCCATTCGTCGTCGCCCTTGGCATCGAACGCCTCCACGATCTTGTAGAGGCGTGTGATGCGTTTTCCGAGTATTCCGGCCGTTTCCTTGTCCGTCAGCAGGTCGCGCATCGTTTCAGGGCATTAGTGCAAGGATCGAGTCCTTCATCGTCTGCAGGCGTTCCGCCACGCGGGGATCGCCGCCGTGGTCGGGGTGGTGCACCTGGATCAGG
Organism: Synechococcus sp. CCAP 1479/10; assembly: GCF_019038515.1. Classification (NCBI taxonomy): domain Bacteria; kingdom Bacillati; phylum Cyanobacteriota; class Cyanophyceae; order Synechococcales; family Synechococcaceae; genus Synechococcus; species Synechococcus sp. CCAP 1479/10. Next base: position 12,667 of record NZ_JAFKRJ010000020.1, read on the forward strand.
CGCCTGAACGCGTCGCGCACCTCATCCGCCGTGGCGGTCTTCGGGTCGAGGCCGAACACCACCCAGGGCCGGAAGTGCTGCAGCACGTCGATGCCGTTGATCACGGTGGGTCCGTCCGCCAGGTTCCGCTCGTTGGCCGGAATGCCGATGAAGCGCCGGTAGAGCACCAACCAGTCGTCCTTGGTCTTCAGCGCCACCTCTTCGCCCGTCATCGAGAGCTGGAAGTTCTTGTCCTTGCGCAGCTGGGTGACGGTCTTGCACCTGAAGTGGGCCAGCACCTTGCTCTTGATCTCGGTGGCGGTGGGCGGCTTGGGCTTCGGCGGCGGCGGATCCTTGAACGCTGCCCCGTTGACCGTCTGCGCGAAGGCCAGCAGGTCGGCCTCGTCCAGGTCCGGCTTCGCCAGGAGCGCCTGGATCAGCCCCCTGACCTCCGTCAGCGTCAGCTTCTTGCTTCGGGCGGCCACAGGCCAGTGGTGGAAAGGGGTTTCATGCTGGCCAGTGGCCTGTGGCGTTGCCTGGGGGCTTAGGAAACTGTCGTGTTTCGCCTGCCTGCCTGAGCCCGCGGCAGCCACCAGAACGCCTGGCCTGTCTGGGTTCGGTGGTAAGGAGCGCCTTTGCTAGGTTGCCGCCGCCTGCCTGGCCCGTTGCTGCCTGATGAAAGCCGTCATCCTGGCCGGTGGACTGGGTACCCGACTCGCAGAGGAGACCCACCTGCGGCCCAAGCCGATGGTGGAGATCGGCGGCAAGCCGATCCTGTGGCACATCCTCAAGATCTACAGCCACCACGGCATCAACGATTTCATCATCTGTTGTGGCTACAAGGGTTATGTGATCAAGGAATACTTCGCCAACTATTTCCTGCACACCAGTGATGTCACCTTCCATATGGATCTCAACCACATGGAAGTGCACCGCCAGAAGGCCGAACCCTGGAAGGTCACCCTGGTCGACACCGGCGACGCCACCCTCACCGGTGGCCGTCTGGCCCGGGTGCGCAGCTACCTCCCCGACGACGAGTCCTTCTGCTTCACCTACGGCGACGGCGTCGCCGATGTGGACATCACCGCCCTGATCGCCCACCACCAGCGCCAGGGCCTGCAGGCCACCCTCACCGCCGTCCAGCCCCCCGGCCGCTACGGCGCCCTGCACCTCGACGGGGATGTCGTCACCGATTTCGAGGAGAAACCCGACGGCGACAATGCCTGGATCAACGGCGGCTTCTTCGTGCTCGAGCCCCCCGTGATCGACCTGATCGACGGCGACCAGTGCATCTGGGAGCAGGCCCCCCTCAAGGCCCTGGCCACCCAGGGCCAGCTCAACTCCTTCAAGCACCGCGGCTTCTGGCAGCCCATGGACACCCTGCGCGACCGCCAGCGCCTCGAAGACCTCTGGCAGCAGGGCCGCGCCCCCTGGAAGATCTGGAGCTGACCATGGCCAGCACCTCCCTTCGGCGGGCCTGGCACCAGCCCGATCCCGCCTTCTGGCAGGGCAAGCGGGTGCTGCTCACCGGCCACACCGGCTTCAAGGGCAGCTGGCTGGCCCTCTGGCTCTGCGAGCTGGGGGCCCACGTCACCGGCTTCGCCCTGGCGCCGGACACCGAACCCTCCCTGTTCGACCAGCTGGGCCTGGCCGGCCGCCTCGATCACCACGTGGGGGATCTGCGCGATCCGGCGGCCCTCAGCGCGCTGGTGGCCGCCGTCCAGCCGGAGGTGGTGCTGCACCTGGCGGCCCAGCCCTTGGTGCGCCGCAGCTACGCCGAGCCGGTGCTCACCTGGGAAACCAACGTCCTGGGCACCATCCACCTGATCGAGGCCCTGCGGCCCCTGGCCCAACCCTGCGCCGCGGTGCTGATCACCACCGACAAGGTGTACCGCAACAACGAATGGCTCTACGGCTACCGGGAGAACGACCCCCTCGGCGGCCACGACCCCTACAGCAGCAGCAAGGCCGCCGCCGAGCTGGCGATCAGCTCCTGGCGCGCCAGCTACTGCGGCACCCTGCCCCACCAGTCGCCCCACCTGCGCCTGGCCAGCGCCCGGGCCGGCAACGTCATCGGCGGCGGCGACTGGGCTGCCGACCGCATCATTCCCGACACCGTCCGCTCCCTGCGCGCCGGTGAACCCATCACCCTGCGCAACCCCGGCGCCACCCGCCCCTGGCAGCACGTGCTCGAACCCCTCGGCGGCTACCTGGCCCTGGCCGAGGCCCTCGCCGAGCCGTCCGATGGGCTCTCGATGGCCGAAGCCTTCAACTTCGGGCCCCAGCTGGAGGCCAACCGGCCCGTGCAGGAGCTGGTGGAGCAGGCCCTGGCCCACTGGCCCGGCACCTGGATCGATGCCTCCGATCCCACGGCCCCCCACGAGGCGGGTCTGTTGAATCTGGTGGTGGACAAGGCCCACCACCGCCTCGGCTGGTCGCCCCGCTGGGATTTCGCGACCACCACCGCCCGCACGCTTCAGTGGTATCGCCGCGTGATCGAAGCCGGCGACGACCCCGTGTCCTGCTGCCTCGACGACCTCACCGCCTATCTCGCCTGCTGCCCGCCGGGCCGATCCACCCCATGACCGCCGACCTCGACCAGCTCAAGCAGGAGATCCTCCGGCTCACCCGCGATTACGCCCGCCAGGCCCACGCCGGCTTCCGCCCCGGCGATGACCCGGAGCGCACCCCCCACGCCGACGGCCAGACCATCCCCTACGCCGGCCGTGTCTTCACCGAAGACGAAGTCGAAGCCGCCGTGGGCACCACCCTCGACTTCTGGCTCACCCTCGGCACCGAAGGCGCCGCCATGGAGAGCGAGCTGGCCGCCTTCCTCGGGGTGCGCCACAGCCTGCTGGTCAATTCCGGCTCCTCAGCGAATCTGGTGGCCATCTCGGCCCTCACCTCCCACCGCCTGCCCGCCGAGCGGCGCCTGCGCCCCGGCGATGAGGTGATCACCGTGGCCGCCGGCTTCCCCACCACCGTGGCGCCGATCCTGCAGGTGGGCGCGGTGCCGGTGTTCATCGACGCCGATCCGATCACCGGCAACGCCCGCTGCGACCAGCTCGAGGCCGCCTTCACCCCCGGCGTCACCAAGGCCGTGATGATGGCCCACGCCCTGGGCAACCCCTTCGACCTGGCGGCGGTGCTGCGCTTCTGCCGCGCCCACGACCTCTACCTGGTGGAGGACAACTGCGACGCATTGGGGTGCTCCTATTCCATGCCCCGGGAGCTGGCCGAATCCCTCGGCTTCAGCGACAACAGCCCCGGCCTTGATGAGGGCCCCGACCGCGTCATCCGCTGGACCGGCACCTGGGGCGACATCAGCACCCAGAGCTTCTACCCGCCCCACCACCTCACCATGGGCGAGGGCGGCGCCGTCAACATCGTCCGCGACCAGAAGCTCAAGGTGGTGGCCGAGAGCTTCCGCGACTGGGGCCGCGACTGCTGGTGCCCCTCCGGCAAGGACGACACCTGCGGCAAGCGCTTCGACTGGCAGCTGGGCGAACTGCCCGCCGGCTACGACCACAAGTACATCTACAGCCACCTCGGCTTCAACCTCAAACCCCTCGATCCCCAGGCCGCCATCGGCCGGGTGCAGCTGCGCCGCCTGCCGGAGTTCATCGAGGCCCGCAAGCGCAACTGGCAGACCCTGCGCGAAGGCCTGGTGGCCACCGAGCACGTGCTGGAGTTCTCCCTGCCCACCCACGCCACCGGCTGGGATCCGCAGACCGGTTTCTCCTGGGATGCCAGCGGCTGCCGCACCGACTGCTCCTGGTTCGGCTTCAAGATCGCCGTCAAGCCCGACGCCCCCTTCCGCCGCACCGACCTGGCCCGGGAGCTCGATGCCCACCGCATCGGCAACCGCATGCTGTTCGGCGGCAACCTGGTGCGCCAGCCGGCCTTCGTGCAGCTGCGCGCCGATCGCCCCGACGCCCTGCGGGTGGTGGGCGATCTGGCCGGCGCCGACGCGATCATGGTCGACACCCTCTTCCTCGGCACCTACCCGGGTCTCACGGCGCCGATGCTGGCCAAGGAGATCGACGTGATCCGGGCCTTCTGCCAGGCCTGATGCGGCTGTTCCTCACCGGCGGCACCGGCTTCATCGGCTCCCACGTGCTGGCGGCGGCCCTGGCGGCGGGGTACCAGGTGCGGGCCCTGCGGCGCTCGTCCCGCTCCGCCCCGGTGATCCCCCTGCCGCGCCAGCCCCAGTGGTGCGAGGGCGATCTGCTCACCCTCCCGGCCTCCGCGCTGGAGGGGGTGGAGGCGGTGCTGCACCTGGCCTCGGCGGGTGTCAGCCCGAAGCAGGTGCCCTGGGCCGAGCTGGTGCAGGCCAACGTGGCCGGCAGCCTGCGGCTGCTGGAGCTGGCGGCGGAGGCGGGGGTGCGCCGCTGCGTCGTCACCGGCACCAGCCACGAGTACGGCAACGCCGCCCGCCGTTTTGCGGCCATCCCCCCAGACGCCCCCCTGGAGCCCCTGAGCGCCTACGGGGCCAGCAAGGCGGCGGCCTTCCAGCTGCTGCGCACCTTCGCCATCCAGCGGCACCTGGAGCTCTTCTACGGCCGCATCTTCACCGCCTACGGCGAGGGCCAGTTCGCGGGCAACTTCTGGCCCTCCCTGCGGCGCGCCGCCCTGGCCGGGGAGGATTTCCCCATGACCTCGGGCCGCCAGGTCAGTGATTTCGTGCCTGTCGCCGCCGTGGCGGCCCACCTGCTGGAGGCCTGCACGCGCCCCGATGTGGCCCCGGGCCGCCCCCTGGTGGCCAACATCGGCTCGGGCGTCGCCACCAGCCTGCTGGCCTTCGCCGAGGCGGAGTGGAGCCACCTGGGGGCGACCGGTAGATTGCGCCCCGGTGTGCTTCCCGACCGCCCCGATCAGATCGAGCGATACGTTCCGGACCTGGCTGGTTTGAGGCTTCCCGCGTCCCCTCTGCCCTGAATCCGATGAAGGTCCTGATCACCGGCGGTTGCGGCTTTCTCGGCTCCAACCTGGCCGCCTCCTACCTGCAGGAAGGCGCCGAGGTGATCGTGCTCGATGCCCTGTTCCGGCGCGGCTCGGCGGCCAACCTGGCCTGGCTGGAGTCCCAGGCCGCCCCCGGGCGCTTCCACTTCATCCAGGGCGATCTGGCCGAAGCCGAGGCCGTGATGGCCGTCTTCCGCCGCCACGCCCCCTTCGACTACATCGCCCATGTGGGCGGCCAGGTGGCGATGACCACCTCCCTGACCGATCCCGCCCGCGACCTGCAGACCAACGTGCTGGGCACGTTCCACGTGCTCGAGGCGGCCCGGGCCCTCTCCCCGGAAGCGCTGATCGCCTACAGCAGCACCAACAAGGTCTACGGCGACCTGGAGGGCCTCCGCTACGAGGAGACCCCCACCCGCTACCGCCTCCCCGACCACCCCGAAGGCCTCGACGAAGCCCTCGGCCTCGATTTCTCCACCCCCTATGGCTGCTCCAAGGGGGCGGCGGATCAGTACGTGCGCGACTGGGCCCGCGTCTATGGCCTCAAGACGGTGGTGTTCCGCCACTCCTCGATCTTCGGCGGCCGCCAGTTCGCCTCCTTCGACCAGGGCTGGGTGGGCTGGTTCTGCCAGAAGGCCATCGAGCAGAAGCGCGCCCACCAGGCCGGTGTGGCCCCCGAGCCTTTCACCATCGCGGGCACCGGCAAGCAGGTGCGCGATGTCCTCCACGCCGACGACCTGATCCGCCTCTACCGGGCCGCCTACGAGCACCGGGAGCGGATGACCGGCGAGATCTTCAACATCGGCGGCGGCGCCGCCAACTCCCTCAGCCTGCTGGAGCTGTTCGCCCTGCTTGCCGAGCTGCTGGCCATTCCGCCGCTCGTTTACACCCCCACCCCCCGCCGCGCCAGCGACCAGGACTGCTTCATCGCCGACATCGCCAAGGCCCAGCGCCTCCTGGGCTGGTCGCCGGCCATCTCCTGCCGCGACGGGGTCAGCCGCATGCTCGCCTGGACCGAAACCAACCTGATGGGCTGAGGCCGGGGTGAACCGAACCATGCCCGTTGCCCTGCAGAAGCTGCGCCCCCTGCTCGTCTCCGCCGGCTTCATCGGCCTCTGCGCCCTGTTCTATTTCCTGAGGCGGCCCTCCATCACCCTGGAGCCGCTCCTCTATGCGGAAGACGGATCGATCTTTCTGCAGACGGCGATCGATTCAGGCGTCCACTCCATCTTCAAGACCTACGCCGGCTACAGCCACCTGCTGCAGCGCCTGGTGGCCCTGTTCGCCGTCAACAACCTCTCGCCGCTGGATTACCCGCAGTTTTTCCTGGCGGTGGCCTGGGCCAGCTACCTGGTGCCCCTGTGCTGCATGGAGGCCCTGATCCGGATGGGGTTCTTCGGCCGGATCCTGCGCTTCTCCTATATCCCCTATGTCTTCTACCCCTACGGCCAGGAAACCTATCTCAATCTGCCCAACGCCTATATCTTCTTCCCGCTCGGCTTCATCCTGATCGCCTACGCGGTCTATGGCCGCCTGCTGCAGGGCAGCGAGGCGTCGCCCCTCCGGGTGTGGCCGGGCTTCCAGCTGCTGCTGTTCCTCTATGGCCTGGTGGCGGTGTTCACGGGTCCCTTCGTCGCCCTTTACGGCCTGCCCCTGCTGGTCTTCGTGCTGCTGAAGCGGCGTCGTCTCTCGCTGGCCCCGCTCTGGCTCACCGTGCCGGTGCTGCTCTCCTCCGTGCAGCTCTATCTCTCCCAGCTGACCTTCAGCTACAAGGTCTCCACCGCCCAGGCGATCAGCAAGTTGCTGGCACGGCCGGATGTGCTGCTCGACTGGTTCACCATCCACCTGGTCAGCCCCCTGTTCGGCGGCTACAAGCCGGGCTGGTACCTGCGGGTGCTGCCGGAGCCGCTGCAAATGCTGCTGGTGGCGCTCCTGGTGGCCGTTGTGGTGCTGGCCGTGCGGGTGGTGAGTCGCCGGATGCGGCAGCCGTCAATGCTCTATCTGGCCATGTTCTCCACCATGGTGCTCTCCTTCTCCAGCCTGCTGGTGGCGTTGCGCCGGGGTGCTCCCCTCGCCGCCCTGACCGTGGAGGATGCCGGCGGGCGCTTCTTCTTCTGGAACACCGTTCTGTTCCTCACGATCCTGCTCACGGCCTTTGTTCTCCTGGTGCGCGATCGCACAACCCGCCAGGGAACGGCCTCCAGGATCATGGCCTGCTGGCTGATCCTTTCGATCGTCTTCTATCACAACAACGTCGCCCGCCGCGAGGCGCCGATCAGCTACAGCGAACAGCTCGAGCAGCAGTGCAGGGTGCCCGGCAAGCTGCCGATGGAGCTGCAGATCTTCGCGGGCCCGATCTGGAGTTTCCAGCTGGGTCGGCCCCAGATCGACAGACTCTGCGCCGGCGTGATGCACTTCACGCCGATGAATTCGAAGGTCAGCGACCTCCTGCCCAGGCAGCTCCAGCCGATGCCCTTGCACACCGGCCAGACGATGCGCTTCCCCGTCGTTCCACAGGCGGATCTGAAGATGGAGGCCGTCGGTCTGATGATCGGCACCAACAACCGGGTCAACCATGGCGTCCTGCGCCTCTGCGTTCAATCCCCATCGGCTGATGCTCCTGCCTGTTCGGCGGATGTGGACAAGAGCCGATTGCAGGACAACCACATCGCCCGGTTCCCCTTCGCCGATGGCCTGGCGGTGCGCTCCGGCGAGACACTGGAGTTTTCCCTGAGCGATCTGGATCGGCCTGGAAACAGCTCCAAGGGTGAGACGGCCATCTATGTGTCGAGGCTGATCAGCAGCCCCGTGGCCTTTGCGGGAGTGAGCTAGCGGCCCGCCATTCCAAGGGCCACGATCCCATAGCCCAGGGTGATGGCCAGGATGTTGGCCGGAGCCACCGGGGCCGCATCCTTCAGCGAGAAGAACACATACAGCAGCGGATATTGCAGGCTCAGCACCAGCACGGCCAGTTTTCGATCGACCCCGGGAAGCACCAGGGCCGTGATGCCGAAGGAGGCGCCGTAGCAAACAAGCGAAGCCGCCAGGTAGATCGCACCGGTGCGGACGCCTTCGGCCGGCGGCCGGATCCGCAAGATGAATTGGCCCAGGCATGCCGCAAGAACGGCAGCCAAAAGATACACTGCCTGCAGCATGCTTTTTGACAACATTTGCCCATGACGACGTCGACGCATCATATCGCCATTTGCATTCCCTGTTACAACGAGTCGTCCAACGTCGAAGCGCTCTATGTGAGGCTGGCCAAGGTTCTCGAGCAGTTTCCGGACGATGTCTTTTCGATCGTTTTTGCCGATAACTGCTCCACCGACCACACGGTGCAACTGATCGAGGGGCTGGCGGCCAGGGACTCCCGCGTCGGCCTGATCCGCAACGTCTCGAACTTCGGTTTCGTGCGCTCCTCGGCCAATGCCCTGCTGGTGCCCGATGCGGATGCCAATGTCTTTCTGATGGCGGATCTGCAGGATCCCCCCGAGCTGGTGGCCGATCTGATCAGCGCCTGGAAGAAGGGCGATGACCAGGTGATCTTCGCGGTGCGGCGCTCCAGCCACGAAAGCCCGATCCTCTTTCTCTGCAAGAAGATCTATTACGCCACACTCTCGTGGCTGTCCGACTACCCAATGGTGCGCGACACCACCGGTTTCGGCATCTACGACCGCTCCGTGATTCTGGCCCTGCGGCAATCGATCGACTCCTACCCCTTCATCAAGGGCCTGGTCTGCGCCATCGGCTTCAAGTGGTCCACGATTCCCTACGTGAGCGCCGATCGCAAAGGCGGCAGCAGCTCCGCCTCGCTCTCGTTCCTGGTGGATTTCGGCGTGCTCGGCATCGTCACCTCCTCCCGCAAGCCGATGCGGTTGATCACCACCGCCGGCCTGTCGCTCGGGGCCCTTTCGATTCTGCTGTCGTTCGTGGTGATGGTCAGCAAGCTGATCTTCTGGGACAGCTTCCAGTTCGGTGTGGCCATGCTGTCGGTTTCGGCGCTGTTCTTCGCCGGCACCATGATGTTCGCCCTCGGCATCCTGGGCGAATACATCGGCTTCATCAACCAGCGCACCCTGCGCCTGCCCCTGGTGGTGGAGCGCAGCCGCCACAACGTTCCCTCCCGCGAGACGAGGGTCTGAAAATCCGGGGAGTCCCCTTACCATGGGGCACAGCAACGCTTCCTGCTGCTGGCGGCCTAGGGGTCTTGCTTCCATGAGCGCCGTTTCCCCTGACCCGCGACCCCGGAATGTGCTGGTGTTCGGCGCCGGGGGTGCCCTGGGTTCGGCCGTCGCCGAAGCACTGACGGCTGCGGGTGATCAGCTCCACACGGCCGGCTCGGCAGCCGTTTCCCCCTCAGGGAGTGCCCGTTCCCACGTGGCCCTCTCCTATGCCGAGCCGGTGAGTGCCGAGCTGTTTTCGGCCTTGCCGCCGCTGGATGCGGTGGTGTGGGCCCACGGCCTCAACGCCAGTGATTCGATCGCTGATTTCGATCCGACCACCTTCGAGCGGCTCTGGCAATGCAATGTGCTGTTCATTGCGGCCAGTCTTTCGGCGCTGTTGTCGGCGGGGCGGCTGGAGCGCGGCAGTCGCCTCTGCGTCATCAGTTCGATCTGGCAGCTGGAGAGCCGGCTGGGAAAACTCTCCTACACCGTCTCCAAGGCCGCACTGCAGGGCCTGGTGAAGTCCTGCGCCATGGATCTGGGAGAGAAGGGCATCCTGATCAATGCGGTGCTCCCCGGTGTGGTGGATTCACCGATGACGCGACGTCACCTGTCCCCCGAGCAGATCGGGGCGATCACGTCCCAGACGGCCCTCGACCGCCTCGCCCAACCCGAGGACATCGCTGCAGCCACGGCTTTCCTGGTCGGCCCCGGCAATCGCTTCATCACCGGCCAGTTCCTGACCGTGGACGGCGGTTTCATCGGCTTCAAGCACACATAACCAGCACTCCCAGTCCTTCATGACGTCCCTGTCCCTGGCTTCGCTCCCCCCCATCGTCATCCGCAGCTCACTGTCCGACTACAGCATCGACTTCCAGGGGCTGACCGATCTCGGGGCATGGAAGCCTGAGGCGGACCTGATCCTGATGGATGCCTTCTTCCGGGACAGGATCAGCTTTCCAGCAGAGCAGCCCGTCATCTTCGTGGAGGCCACCGAAGACGCCAAGTCCCTGCCGCAGACCATCGAGCTGTTCGTGGCGCTCAAGCAGGCCGGACTCGGTCGCGGCTCCCGCCTGCTCGCCGTGGGAGGTGGCGTCATTCAGGACATCGCCACCTTCGTGACCTCGCTGTACATGCGAGGTATCGCCTGGGACTACGTGCCGACCACCTTCCTGGGCATGGCCGATTCCTGCATGGGGGGCAAGAGTTCGATCAATGTCGGCGCCTACAAGAATCTGATCGGCAATTTCCACCCCCCTCGCTGTATTCAGATCCTTCCTGTCTTCGCACGCACACTGCCTGCCGTGGAGATGGCAGGCGGGGCTGCAGAGGCTGCCAAGATCGCCTTCTGCCGTGGACCTGAGGCCTTCTCCAGCTATCTGGAGCTGGTGCAGCCTGTGTTGGCCGGAGCCTGGAGCGAGCAGGACCTGGCCGCCTTGCTGCACGCCACCCTGCGGGTCAAGCAGTGGTTCGTGGAGAAGGACGAATTCGACCGGGCAGAGCGACGCTGCCTCAACTTTGGCCACACCTGGGGGCACGCCCTGGAATCGGCGACCGAGTTCGCCATTCCCCACGGGCTGGCGGTGGCCCTGGGGATGATGGCGGCGGTCCGCTTTCTCGGGTCACCGTCCGATTGTCTGCCGCTCTGGGATCATTGCCTTCAGCTTCTGCATCCGACGCTTGATCCCACGGCCGTTGAATCGTTTGACCCAGAACGCTTCCGTCGTGCCTTTCTTGCTGACAAGAAGCATTCTCCCGGTTACTATCATCTGATCGTTCCGACCTCCAGCGGTGTGAAGCCAGGATTAGAGCCTTCCAGTGTGCTTGGGGTCGAGGAAATCAAGATCCCGGCCGGTGAGCCCCAGTTGGCAGCCATCCAGCTCGCCATGGAGGAGGCCCTCAAGGCTGTGTCTTCCGTTCCCCAGGAGATTGGTTGATGAAATACTCCGATGTGATGCTGGAGTGGCTCAAGTCCGCGGGCTTCACCCACTGCTACTTTGTCGCGGGGGGGAACATCATGCATCTGCTGAATTCCGCCCGCCATCAGATGGTGTGCGTTCCCACGGTGCATGAGGTGGCTGCCGTCATTGCCGCCGAACATCACAATGCCACCCTGAATTCGGGAACCGCGGCAGAAGGAATCGGCCGTGCCTTTGTCCTGGTCACGGCAGGTCCGGGTCTGACCAATGCCCTCACGGGCCTGGCGGGGGCCTGGTTGGAGAGCCGCGAGCTGCTGCTGCTCGGAGGCCAGGTCAAAGTGAGTGATCTGGCCCCTCCCGGCCTGCGTCAGCTGGGTATCCAGGAGGTGGACGGTGTGGCGCTGGCGGCCCCACTGTGCAAGCAGAGTCTCTGTCTGCGGGAGCCCCTGGATCATCTCTCCTTCCTGGCCAGCGTGGCCCTGAGCTGGCAGGGTCGGCCCGGGCCGGTGTTTCTGGAGCTCCCCCTGGATGTCCAGGCCCATCCGGTCCCCGAGGACTGGCTGGCCGCAGAGGGGGCCCCCCTCACCCCAGCGACCACGGCCGCGGTTCCCGACACCGCCCCCACCGCGGCCCGGATCGCGGCCCGTGTTGCCGCAGCCCAACGGCCGGTCCTGCTCCTCGGTGGTGGTGTCTCGCGGCCCTGTGCCCAGAAGCTTGAGTCCCTCTTGGCGTCCCTGGGGCTGCCGGTGATGACCACCTGGAATGGGGCCGATCGCTATGGGTCCGAGCATTCCAATTACTTCGGTCGGCCTAACACCTGGGGGCAGCGTTACAGCAACATCCTGCTGCAGCAGTCCGACCTGCTGATTGCCATCGGCAGCCGGCTCGGGCTGCAGCAGACAGGCTTCAACTGGCAGGAGTTCCTGCCGGTGGGGGATGTGATTCAGGTGGAGATCGACCCAGCCGAGCTGGCCAAGCCGAATCCGACGCTGGCGGAGGCCATTGAGGCCGATGCCGATGCCTTTCTGAGCCAGCTGCTTCGTCATGATCTTGGCCAGCACCCGGAATGGCTGGCGTTCTGCCATGACGTCAAATCCCGATTGCCCCTCTCAGAGGCCTGCAATGCCACGGCCGAGGGCTATCTGAATCCCTACGACATGGTGATGGACCTCTCCAGGGTCTGCGGTGATGCCGACCACATCGTTCCCTGCAGCAGTGGTGGTGCCTTCACCGTGATGATGCAGGCCTTTCACCTGCGTCAGGGCCAGACGATGCTCACGAACAAGGGGCTGGCGAGCATGGGCTATGGCCTTTCGGCGGCGATCGGTGTGGCCCTCGCCGACCGCCACCATCGCACCGTTCTGGTGGAGGGGGACGGTGGGTTCAGTCAGAACCTTCAGGAGCTGGCCACGGTCGCCGTCAACGATCTGAATCTCAAGATCTTCCTGTTCTGCAATGAGGGCTATGCATCGATCCGCATGACCCAGAAGAACTACTTTCAAGGCTCTTACGTCGGCTGTGACGTTCGCTCCGGTCTGGGGTTTCCCGATTGGAGGCTCCTTGGCAAGGCCTATGACGTGCCCGTCCACACCCTCTCCGCTGGGTGGTGTTCCGACGATCCTGTGTTCCTTGAGTTATGGGAGCGTCCATCGCCAGCGTTGTTCCTTGTGCCCATCGATCCGGAGCAAAGCTATTTCCCCAAGATCTCCAGCCGTATCAGTGCCCAGGGTGGCATGGAATCCAATCCGCTTCACAGGATGACTCCCGACCTCCCCGACGAGATTGCATCTTGTGTTTACCGATACCTGCACACATCCGAGTAATCAAAAGCGTCCATTTCTGGTAAGATTCGACCAATCGTCACGAGACCGATGAACGCTCATGAACGGAAGATGTTGGATATTCTTAAGCGCGGAAGAGAATGTTTCGGTGTGGTTGCAACAAAGGCTGAGTTTGAGGCTGAAGGTACCCGTACGGACGAGCTCCTGAGGTTGCTCGAAATCGCCCATAAGGCCGATGTGGGTATGGCCCTGAAGGTGGGTGGCTGCGAGGCCATCCGTGACATGCTTGAGGCGCGGCAATTTGGGGTCAATTACATCATTGCACCCATGGTGGAATCCCCCTATGCCTTGGGGAAATTCATTGCCGCCAAGAACAAGGTCTTTGCTCCCGAGGATCAGGAGGATGTCAAGTTCCTGTTCAACGTGGAAACGATCGCGGGCTATCGCTGCATCGATGATCTGATCGCAGCAGCCTCTGCGGAGGTTGGCTGCAATGGCGTCGTGTTCGGACGTGTTGACTTCAGCTGCTCGCTCGGCGTTGGTCGGGAGGGTCTGGAAGGAAATGAGGTCACCGAGGTTGGTGAAGATATCGCCAGGAAGTGCCAGAAGGCCGGTCTTGAGTTCGTTGTTGGCGGAGCCGTGTCGATTGATGCGTTTCCCAACCTGAAGCGATTCCAGGCTGTCCATCTGGATCGTTTCGAAACCCGCAAGGTCATCTTCCAGGGATCGGCCCTTGACTCGCCCGATCTTGCAGAAGCCCTGCTGCAGGCTGTTCACTTCGAATTGCTCTGGCTGCTCAATAAGCGTGAGTACTATGGCCTGATGTACCAGGAAGACCAGATGCGCATCGAGATGCTGGAGAGCCGCTGGAAGGTGCTTGAGCGCGACACCTGATCTTGAGCGATTCGATGCTGAATCCTGAGCCATTCGATCAATAACCGACGAATCAGTTGTTTCACCTACACGCCATTTTCTGATGTCTGAGTTTCATTCCAAGCCCATTGCCGTCACCGGTGCCACCGGGTGGGTGGGAAAGACCGCACTGCACGAGCTGCAGCGTCTGCTCGCGCCCGATATCTTTCGTCAGAAGGTCCGTGCCTATGCCAGCAAGCCCGCCTTGCTGAGCACCACAGCCTATGGGCAAGACCAGTCGTTCGATTATCCCGTCCACCCACTGGCTGAGCTGCCGGAGCATGCCAAGCAGGAGCCCTTTGGCTATCTCTTCCATGGGGCCTTCTTCCCTCGCTCCGGGCTGGATGCTGTCGGTGTTGACGCCTATATCGCGATCAACCGGGAGATCACCAGGCTCGTGTGCGAGGCCATTGTGCATTCACCCGGCGTCAGGGCTGTGAACATTTCCTCCGGTGCCGCGGCGGCCTTTGACAGCACCGGTCGGGCCTCTGAAGAGAAGATCGCTGAAAACCCCTATGGCGCCCTCAAGTATGAAGAGGAAGTGCGGATCAGGGAGCTCACCGCCAGCCTCATCCTGAGGATCTACACGCTCTCGGGCAGATTCATGACGAACCCTGAGATCTATGCCCTGGGTGACTTTCTTCTCAAAGCCCGGGACGGTAGCCAGATCTTCCTGAAGTCCAAGAATCGCGTGGTTCGCGGCTTTGGCCATGCTGGCAACATTGTGGCGTCGGCCTGGGCGTGGCTCGCCAGTGACCATCCTCCATTGGAGGCCCCCCTGGCCACCGTCAGCGAGGAAACCGATCTGACGTCCCTGGCACAGAGGGTCAGCAGGTTATTCAGCCTTCCTGAGCCCGTCTCCTCTGTTGACCCGGGCCTCACTCCGAATGTCTACTCCTCTGATCCCGCTCCTTTCCTGGACTTCCTCTCCACCCATGGCCTTTCCGCATGGACCATGGACGAGCAGATCACCGATACGGCTGCTGGCCTTAAGGGCTGACCGGCTGATGAAGAACCTCAATCCCGTCTTGCCGGAGGGCGGAAACATGGGTATCCGAAGGATAGGTCGACAGGATCACGCCGAGGATTTCTTTCGTATAAGCCGGAGCGGCGATGATGATGGCATTGGCTGCCCGGGATAGGGCTTCGGCGGGAGAAATGATCTCAATGTGCGTGGCGGGCGAGTACTTGCCCTGTTTGAACTCTGCCGAATCAATGATGTACTCAATTTTCTCTCCAATACCCGCACAGGCGATGATCGTAAAGCCTTGATGGCTGGCTCCCCATAGGGCCACGCGCCTGCCCTGGGCCTTGAGATCATCAATCAACGCATTCAGCTCGCTGCGCAACTTCATGTAGTTGTTGGACAGTCCACTCAAGGCAACAACTGGCCGTTTTTTGACGTAGGCATAAATTGTATCTTCATTGAAGAGGCCCATCTCCAGGATGTCAAACCCATTTGTTTCGAGCATGCGCCGCAACGTGGTTTCTGTAAAGTAGAGCAGGTGATCCCTGACAAACTCGTAATAGGCGTCATAGCGCAGAATGTGATCGAAACTGGGCACCGTAATCAGGCCAACGCCATCGGGCGTCAGGCTTCTGTGAATTCCAGCCAGCATGCCGCAAGGATCTGGTTGGTGTTCAAGGAAGTTGATCGAGAGAAACCCGTCATAGGGCGCGTTCGGCACCCCGCATTCAGCGGAGTCGACAAATCCTTGGGCGACGTCCAGGCCCTTGCTTTGTGCGGCGAGAACGGAGGCGCTTGAATGCTCAATTCCAGAGATCCTTACCGATTCGCTGGAAAAGAGTTGGATGAAGTCACCCTTGCCACAGCCGACTTCGATCAGATGCTTGTCCTCCAAAGAAAACTTCTTGGCAAAGTCCTTGAACAGCTCAAGCTTCAGATTGGCAAAGACACCCTTGACCGGCATCGCCCTGATCACATCGCGATAATACGCAACGGGTTCGCAGTCAAGCTGCAAGGTCTCACAGGAGAGGCATTGTCTGACGTTGAAATCGATTCCCTTGTCTGAAGCCAGCTCTTCCTTCGTTGGCATCTGTTGGGCGCCCGAAGGGAGATCGCTGTAGTGCAGGATCGGCTCCGACAGCTGATGGCCGCAAACGAGGCAAGTCTGTCTCATGATGGATGCTGCTCATCGCAATGGCATCGTAGTACGGACTCATGGAGAAGTCTTCCATGCTGCCCATCTCCCCGGGCAGGAGAGTCAGCTCTGGGGTTCGTCATGCTCTGTGCGCCTGGTGGATATCTTCTGCTTGTAAACAAACGTGCTCCATGCATAGCCAACGATCAGGGACGTGGCGGCGCCCAGCACCGTCAGCTCCGTTCTACCGATCACTCCCTTGAACAGGGTGACGATGACGGCTCCCGCCGTAATGGTGGGCACGACGGAAATGATGTAGCGCCCGATGGAAACCCGATATCCCTGGCTGCTGGGGAAGACAAGAAAGCGAAAGCTGAAGTATCTCAGGACATGACAGGTTGCTTCTGCAATGCCCAGGGCGAGAAAGGCACCCATCGGATAGGCAAGCCAGAAAAGAGCGGGGCCGAGGATGGTGAAGGCGATGCCGTTGAGTCCGTAGCGGGTGAATGAATGGCTAATCATTCGGACCTTTGCTCTGGCGCATCAAGGTATATCTGAGCTTCGGCCTGAAGCCGGAAAGGCGCAGGCCTTCGATCTGCCTCGAGACCACCGCCATGGTCAGCATCTGCAGGCCAAAGCTGATGAGAACCAGGGCCATGACCGTGGGGATGCCGCCTTCGTACTGACTGTTCCCGGATAGATAGTTGGCGAGCAGGAACACGGCCACCATGAAGGCAAACAGAACCCCAAACCCGCCGATGGTGAGGGCCAGGCGACTGGCGGCTGCGTCTGCGGACAGCAGAGCTCTGATGGCCTCCAGGGCATACCCTGCACCGCGATAGGAGGATGTCCCCCGGGTTCGATCGGCCTGCCTGTAGTGAATCAGCACCGGCGAATGGCAGCTGTTGGCGATGCACATGCGCAGGTTCATCCCGGACTCATCCCAGTAGCGCAGGATCTCCTCGACAACCTCTTTTCGGTAGCAGCCGAAGCCATGGAAGCCACTGGGAACCTGTTGGAGCCTGGAGGAATAGCCGAGGGCCTTGTAGTACGTCCTGCGCGCCATCTGCAGCAACGGCCCCCCTGCCGATCGACTCTTCACGGCCAGCACCGCATCCTTGGAATTGTCCTGCAGCAGCCGCACCACCATCTCCACACTCTGCTCGGGAGGATCCTGAAGATCGGAGCAGAGACAGATCATCAAGCTGCAATCGCCCGCGTGCTTGAAGGCGTTGACGGCTGAAGCTTCCGGGCCATAGTTACTGCTGTTGGCGATCCCGATAACCTGCGGGTCCTTCGCGACAATGCGCTGAATCACCGTCAGGCTTTCGTCGCTGCTGTTGTTGTCGGCAATCACCATGCCGAACTCAAGGTCGTCAGGGTTCGGAAGGGCCTCCCTGATCTGCTCGAAGGCTTGACGACAGCGCGAATGCAACTCCTCAAGGTTCAGCGACTCATTGTAGGCCGTCGATACGTATACGAGTCGTTCGGATGTCATGCTGCAGACGAGTGCTGTCGTTTCCACGTTAGCCGATGTTTCCCGTTTGTCTTCAGATTCCGAGACGCCTTTGGGCCCGTTGCATGCTGTCCTTTGAACATGGTGTCACAACCGATGATGGGCGTCGCGTCAGCATCATGCTCAGATGGCATCTTCGCTGCAGCACCACCGAGGACTCATTCGGCGTTCGGCGAAACTCCATGAAGGTCTGTTGCACTCAGTGGTTGAAGACTGCCATGCCCATTGGCGATTGCTTCCATCCAGGCGATCTCAGTCTTTCGTTTCTGCAGAGAACCCGTGCCCTGTTCTCCTTGTTCCCAGCCTCAAACTGGCTATTCAGCTGGGTTGATGTCGTGTATCTTGGTGAACCAGCGTGATTGTTTCATGGATCTGGCCGATCGAATTCGTCGTCCATTCAGGCTCAGAGCATCTGACCTGAATATCGGTCTTCTTCTGTTTATTGCTACGTCCCTTGCCATTCTTATTCGGGTTCTGTGGGCGGGTGTGATTACCAGTGGATTTCAGGATGATGTCCATGTGGCTGCGTCACTGGCACGCCGCTACTTGCAGCGCCCCCCAGGCACCGAGGTCGTTGACATGTATACGCAAGGTTTTCTCCACCCCCTGCTATACGTCCCGCTCTTGGCTTTGCTCCGCTTCATCGGCATCCCACCTCCATTACAGGACGGATTCGCGATCGCTTTCGTGCAGTCCGTGGCCGTGGGTCTTATTGCCATGCTGGCCTATGCAGGAAGTCGTGCCCTGCTGAATCGCGGGGCATCCGTTGCCGTTTGCTTCTTTTGCGTCGGACCGCCTCTGCTGATCCGGCCAGTGGATCTGTCGATCACCCAACTCACTCCTAATGGCGAGATCCTCGGCAGTGTGCTGCTCCTTGGCATGTGGACGCTGCTGGTTCATCGACCAGCGGGACGCCGAGCACTCTCAGGTGTCGTTGCCCTTTCCGTGGCCGCCTTTCACCTTAAGTATCAGCTCGTCCCCCAGGTGTGGGCTCTGATCCTGGGTGGGGGCCTCGGCCGGCGGCGGACTTTCCGGCTTCTAGCTATCTCTTTCGTGGCGTGTCTGGTGGTTGACCTGCTCGTTTACCGGATGGGGGGCTATGGGCTGTTCAGCCGCGCTGGTTCCCTGTTGGGCGACTACATGGGCGTCGTAGATATCGACGCCTCCAGTAGGGAGCCGTCTGGGTTTTCTCTCCGGGCTGTGGCCGTCTGGTTCATTGTCAAGGTTTTCACTTTCGTCCGCAATGCACCTGATCTGCTCATGGGTTTGCTTGCCAAGCTGCGCACGCTGGCATTCGAAGCCCCTCAATTCCTGCTGGCCTGGCTTGTGTGGCTCGTTCCCCTGGTTCGCCCCCAGCGCTACCCGCCCCACTCTCTTCATTTCTTCAGGGCGTCGCTTCTCCTGTCTCTCGCCACCATCGCCGCGATTCTGCTGCCCAACAAGGGCATGTTGAACTACTACCTGCTTCTTATTCCCACGGCTGTCGTGGTTATGGCCACAGGCCTGGCCAACGTCCCTGGCCTTGTCAGCTCCGCTGCATCGGCAAAGGTCCCGGCTTCATGGCCTGCCCGACCGTTCGCGATGCCATGGTGGGCCCCACTTCTGGCCCTTACACCTGTTCTCGCTCTGCTGAGCGTTACGGGCCACAGGATGACCCGGGAGCTGGCTTCTGGCGGCAGTCGCATTGGTTCCCTCCTCCCCGCCGAAACGCGTCAGGAAGGTCTCCATGTCTTTGGATTGAATTCCCACCTTCTAGGGGTTCATGACACCCATATCAGCGACCTCAACCTCGGCACACTAATCGTCTTGTCCTGGGTCAAGAACGACACGACGGCATACATCCGCGCGCTCACCACTTCGCAGGACAGGCCCAGATTCGTGCTTGACCATGTGTCCTCCCCGCGAAAGGGTGCTGGTCTTGCTCCGGCCAACTACCCGCCCCTGGAGGAGCTGGCCCGGCGCCACGGCGTCAACTTGCTTGAGGTTTACCGCGTGCGTCAGACCAATGAATTGGGCATCCTCTATGAACGGATCAGTGATCCCCAGGAGAAGCATCAAACAAGACGGGAGTGAGATCCCGGCTTCCTGTTGATGAATGTCTTGGCGTTGCCTTCGGCCAGGCCGAGGTCAGCCCAGCGCCTGGGCGGTGGCCACCACGTTGTCGACGGTGAAGCCGAACTTCTCCAAGCAGACACCGCCGGGGGCGGAGGCACCGAAGTTGTCGATCGAGACGCTGGCGCCGTCAAAGCCGGTGAACGTGTGCCAGTGGAAACGGTCAGCGTCTCCAGCGAGAGCCCGCAGCTCACTATGCAAAGCGACGTCGCGTCGGTGCACGAAGGTTACGGTGATTTTGGAGAACTCTCCGGCAGTGAGAATGTCTCGACACTTCGTCAAGGCGTAGTGACTGTGTCTTCAATGCTTAGCTCAGCTTGATCAGTACGGTGTCGTCATTCACCTGGATGGAGCCTGGTTGCGGCCAGGGTTTCATGGTTGCAAACTCGGTCTCAAATCTTTTCTTCTCTTTTTCTTCCACGGGTTTCAGGCCTGGAATGCCCATCGCTCTCAGCCAGGCACTGATCCGCCGAGCACTGCCTCCATCCCAATTGAAAAAGGAGGAACCGGCAAAGGAGTACCATCCGGTTCGATAAGGTTGCTCCCGTTGCAGTGAGCCATCGGTTGCAATTCTGGAGACCCGGGGTGCTTGCTTGGAACTCGTGGCAATCACGGAAGCAACAGTGTTGGCAACCAGCTGATCAGCACGTTGATTGAAAGCACGTGCTGCGTAATAATGGGAAATCGTAATAAGGCTTTGCAGAATCAACACGCAAGACAGTGCTGCGCCAACCATGAGAATCCTCAATCTCCGTGAGCCTGCCGCCAGCTCCATCCACACCATTGACGCCAGCCAGGCCACATAGGGAACGGCGAAGAGAGCCCGCATCGGAATCCGATACGGTTTTGAGACAATGTTCAGGGCCAAGGGGATGGCAAGCATGAATAGCCAGCCGAGCATTCCTTGCCAACCTGCCTTGAGTTGGATCCCGGAAGCCTGCGTTAAATCGCGAGCTGGGCCGCAGTAGATGAAGTAAAGAATAAGAGCGCCAATCAGAAGCAGGGGCAGGCCCCAGAGGGGATGGCCATAGAAGAAGCCAGGCGTGAGATAGGTTCTGGTGTATTGCTCCAGGTTGCCGGTGATGTACTGCAGCGGCTCTGTCCTGAGCATGAAATAGGGGCTTCGAAAGTAGATATTCACATGTTGGATGTTCTGGCCTGTGAGCGTGAGATACGCCTTGACGGTGAGCGCATAGGCCAGGACGGATGCTACCCCGTACACAATCCAGGTTCGAAGGCTGGTAATGCCAAATGCTGATTGATTGCTCTCTGCCTGAGAGATCGAAAACAGGGTTACCCCCATTCCGATGGCAAAATAGACGGTGATCTGGGATTGAAAGGTGCTGAGAGCGAGAACCAGCAGAGCTACCGTGAGTACTGAGAGCAGGCTGTGCTGGAGGGGAGGGCGTTGATTCCTGATTCTGTCCACCGTCAACAAGGCAGCCGTGGATGTGCAGATCAGCCCAAGAGCAAGGCCTGCAGCCAGGCCTGAATACTCCTGAGTAAGCCAGTTCGTTGGAAACAGAATAAAAATCAGAAAGCCTAGCTGGGTTCTCCAGGAATGGCGCAGGCCGTGAATGGAAACAATGGTGTTATATGAAATGATATAGGCTGCAGCCAGCAGTGCATAGGGGGCCAAGGGTAAGACTCCCGGTGGCTGCAGTATTTGGCCTAACAGTTCAAGGGAAAATCGGCCCTGAAGGGAGATTGAAAACGGGGTATACAAACCTAATTCTTCGTCGATGTTCAGCCCATGGCTGAACATGAACCCCCCCATCGCGACGCATGCAAACACGAACTGTGCCAGCGCCGCGGTTGGGGTCAGGCCACTTGATAAGAAGAGGGCCAGCAAGTCTGCCGTGGGACTTTCTGGCTTCTTCTTCATCGGAATTAGGAAGTACTCGCTAGGAAGATAGTGCCCATGGATGGATTGGGCACCACCTCAGCCCAGCGCCTTGGCCGTCGCCACCACGTTGTCGACGGTGAAGCCGAACTTCTCCAGGCAGACGCCGCCGGGGGCGGAGGCACCGAAGCTGTCGATCGAGACGCTGGCGCCGTCGAAGCCGGTGTACTTGTGCCAGCCGAAGGAGCTGGAGGCCTCCACCACCACCCGCTTGCGCACGGCGGCGGGCAGCACCGACTCGCGGTAGGCGGCGTCCTGCTCCTCGAACAGCTCGACACAGGGCATCGACACCACGCGCACGGCCTTGCCTTCGGCGCTGAGCTGGGCGGCGGCCTTGACGCAGAGGTCGAGCTCGGTGCCGGTGCCGATCAGGATCAGGTCCGGCGTGCCGTCGCAGTCGTTGAGGATGTAGCCGCCCTTGGCCACCTTCTCGGCTGCGGAGTTGGCCTGGTTGACCATGGCCTGGCGGCTGAGGGCGAGCACCGTGGGGCGCTTGCGGTTGGTGACGGCGACCTTGTAGGCCCCCACCGTCTCGTTGCCGTCGCCGGGGCGGATCACCAGCAGGTTGGGGATGGCCCGCAGGTTGGCGAGGGTTTCCACCGGCTGGTGGGTGGGGCCGTCTTCGCCCAGGCCGATCGAATCGTGGGTGAGCACGTAGATCACGCCCAGCTCGGAGAGGGCCGACAGCCGCATGGCGCCGATCATGTAGCCGGCGAACACCAGGAAGGTGCCGCCGTAGGGGATCAGGCCGCTGTTGTGGTATGCGATGCCGTTGAGGATCGCCGCCATGGCGTGCTCCCGCACGCCGAAGTGCAGGTAGCGGTTGGCTTCGTGGCCCTTCTGGAAGCTGGCCTCGCCCTTGATGTCGGTGAGGTTGGAGTGGGTGAGGTCGGCGGAGCCGCCGATCAGTTCGGGCAGGCCGGGGCCGAAGGCGTTGAGGGCGTTGTAGGAGTGCTGGCGGGTGGCCAGGCCCTTGTCCTCTGGGGTGAACACCGGCAGGGACGCATCCCAGCCCTCGGGCAGCTCACCGCGCAGCAGCCGCTCGAACTCGGCGGCCTCGGCGGGGTAGCGGCTGCGGTAGGCGGCCAGGCTCTCGTTCCAGGAGGCTTCGGCGGCGGCACCGCGCTGGATCGCCTGGCGCCAGTGCTCGTAGGCGGGCTCGGGCACTTCAAAGGCCCCATAGCTCCACTCCAGCTGCTGGCGGGTGAGCTCGGCCTCCTCGGCCCCGAGGGCGGCGCCGTGCACGCCGGCGGTGTTGGCCTTGTTGGGGGAGCCGTAGCCGATCGTGGTGGTGACCTTGATCAGGCTGGGACGGTCGGTGACCGCCTTGGCCGCCTCGATCGCCCGGGTGATGGCGGCCACGTCGGTGTTGCCGTCCTCGACGTGCTGCACATGCCAGCCGTAGGCCTCATAGCGCTTCATCACGTCCTCGGTGAAGGACACGCCGGTGTTGCCGTCGATGGTGATGTGGTTGTCGTCGTAGAGGGCGATCAGCTTGCCCAGACCCAGGTGGCCGGCCAGGGAGGCGGCCTCGCCGGAGACGCCCTCCTGGTTGCAGCCGTCACCCATCAGCACGTAGGTGTAGTGGTCGACGATGGTGGCGTCGGGCTTGTTGAACTTCGCCGCCAGGTGGGCTTCAGCGATCGCCAGGCCCACGGCGTTGGAGATGCCCTGGCCGAGGGGCCCGGTGGTGACCTCGACGCCCGGGGTCTCGAAGGTTTCCGGGTGGCCGGGGGTGCGGGAGCCCCACTGGCGGAACTGCTTGATGTCCTCCAGGGTCACGCTGTCGTAGCCGGTGAGGTGCAGCAGCGCATACAGCAGCATGCAGCCGTGGCCGGCCGAGAGCACGAAGCGGTCGCGGTTGAACCACTGCGGATTCTTCGGGTTGTGCTGCAGCACCTTGTCCCAGAGGGAGAAGGCCATCGGTGCGCAGCCCATCGGCAGCCCGGGGTGCCCCGAGTTGGACTTGTTGATCGCGTCGACCGCCAGGAAGCGGATGCTGTTGATGCAGAGCGTCTCTACGTGACTATCGACCTGGGTGGAGGGGGCGGCGACCATGGCTTGACGGGGGAGTACAGGGAGGAGGGAGGTGTTCCTGGGATGGGTGACCCGGTGCGCTGGCGCGCCGGGTGGTCAGGTCATCCGGCGGAAGGCGAGGCAGACGTTGTGGCCGCCGAATCCGAAGGAGTTGGAGAGCACGACGTTGACGGCGTGTTCCCGGGCCTGGTTGGGCACCACATCCAGATCGCAGGCAGGATCAGGCGTGCTGTAGTTGATCGTAGGCGGTACCAGGTTGTGGGCCACCGCCAGCACCGCGGCGATGGCCTCGATGCCGCCGCTGCCACCCAGGAGGTGGCCGGTCATCGACTTGGTGGAACTGACCGGGATGGTCATGGCGTGGGCCCCGAGCGCCGACTTGATGGCGGCGGTCTCGTTGCTGTCGTTGGCCTGGGTGCTGGTGCCGTGGGCGTTGACGTAGTCCACCGCCTCCGGCTCCAGCCGGGCATCGGCCAGGGCCAGGCGGATGGCCTCCGCCGCCCCCACGCCGCCGGGGGAAGGCAGGGTGTAGTGGTAGGCGTCGCAGGTCATGCCGTAGCCGACGATCTCGCCCAGCACCCGGGCGCCCCGGGCCGTGGCGTGCTCGAGGCTCTCCAGCACCAGCACCCCCGCCCCCTCACCGATCACGAAGCCGTTGCGCTCGGCGTCGAAGGGGCGGCTGGCGGTGGCGGGGTCGTCGTTGCGGAACGACAGGGCCCGGGCGCTGGCGAAGCCGGCCACCCCCAGGGGGGTGATCGCCGATTCGGCACCGCCGCAGACCATGGCGTCCGCCAGGCCCATCTGGATGAGCCGGAAGGCATCGCCGATGGCGTTGGAGCCGGCGGCGCAGGCGGTGGCCACGGCGCTGCTGGGGCCCTTGGCGCCGATGGCGATGGCCGCCAGTCCGGTGGCCATGTTGGGAATCATCATCGGCACACAGAACGGGCTGACCCGGTCGGGACCGCGGTCGGCCAGCACGTGGGCCTGGGTTTCCATCATCAGCAGCCCGCCCACGCCGGAGCCGATGGCGACCCCGATGCGCGAGGCGTTGCCGTCGTCGATGGTCAGGCCGGCATCGGCGACCGCCTGCTTGGCCGCGACCACCCCGAACTGGCAGAAGCGATCCCAGCGCTTTGCTTCCTTTGGTTCCAGCCAGCCCGCCGTGTCGAAGTCCTTGACTTCGGCGGCGAAGCGGCAGGCATGGCGGGAGGCATCGAACAGGGTGATCGGCGCCACCCCATTGCGGCCGCTGGTCAGCCCCTCCCAGTAATCCGCGACGTTGTTGCCGATCGGTGTGACCGCGCCCAGGCCGGTGACGACGACGCGGCGGAGACCCTCCACCATGGACGCCTCAGGCCTGCTTCTCTTGGATGTATTTGACGGCGTCACCCACCGTGGTGATCCCTTCGGCCGACTCGTCGGGGATCTCGATGTCGAAGGCTTCCTCCAGGGCCATCACCAGCTCGACGGTGTCGAGGGAATCGGCGCCCAGATCGTTCTGGAAATTGGATTCCGGCTTGACCTCGTCAGCCTCCACGCTGAGCTGTTCGGCAACGATCGACCGGACTTTCTCGAAGATCGCTTCCTGGGACATGGCTGCTGTGAGGGAGGCAGCATCCTACGGGTCGCCCCGTTCGGGGCCTTTCGGCGTATGAACAAGGGTGACGGCCAGCCCCGGGTGTCGCCCTGCGCCGGAACGGTGTGGGTACTTTGGGCACCTCGCCGTTCGTTCCCGGCCCTGGCATGTCCCACGCCGTCAAGATCTACGACACCTGCATCGGCTGCACCCAGTGCGTCCGTGCCTGCCCCCTCGACGTTCTCGAGATGGTGCCCTGGGATGGCTGCAAGGCCGCCCAGATCGCTTCCTCGCCCCGCACCGAAGACTGCGTCGGCTGCAAGCGCTGCGAAACCGCCTGCCCCACCGACTTCCTGAGCATCCGCGTCTACCTGGGTGACGAGACCAGCCGCTCCATGGGCCTGGCCTACTGAGCACCGGCGCCGCCGCTGCCCTCCCATAAGCTCATGCCCGGCGCCTGCGCCGGGCTTTTTTTTGGCCTACTTGTTCTATGTGCGGCATCGTTGCCCTGATCGGCTCACGGGAGGCGGCCCCCCAGCTGCTGGAGGGCCTGCGCCAGCTGGAGTACCGCGGCTACGACTCCGCCGGCATCGCCACCGTTGACGGGGCCGGCCTGCACTGCCTCAAGGCCGAGGGCAAGCTGGTCAACCTCACGGCCCGCTTCGAGGAGCGGGGAGCGCCGGGCCAGTGCGGCATCGGCCACACCCGCTGGGCCACCCACGGCAAGCCGGAGGAGCGCAACGCCCACCCGCACCTCGACGGCAGCGGCCAGCTGGCCGTGGTCCAGAACGGCATCATCGAGAACCACCGCAGCCTCCGGGAGGAGCTGCAGGGCGAGGGGGTGGAGTTCCGCTCCGACACCGACACCGAGGTGATCCCCCACCTGATCGCCCGCTGGCTGCGGCAACGGCAGGCCGAGGGGGCCAGCGCTTCGCCGGCGCTGCTGCTGGAGGCCCTGCAGCAGGTGCTGCCCCTGCTGCACGGGGCCTATGCCCTGGCGGTGGTGTGGGCGGCGGTGCCTGGGGCGGTGGTGGTGGCCCGGCGCCAGGCGCCGCTGCTGATCGGCCTGGGGGAGGGGGAGTTCCTCTGCGCCAGCGACACCCCGGCCTTGGCTGGCTTCACCCGCACGATCCTGCCCCTGGAGGACGGCGAGGTGGCCTTGCTCACGCCCCTGGGCATCGAGCTCTACAACCGCGACGGAGCGCGGGTGCAGCGCAACCCGACGCTGCTGGTGGGCACCGAGCACGTGGCGGACAAGCGCAGCTTCCGCCACTTCATGCACAAGGAGATCCACGAGCAACCCGAAACGGTGGCCCTGTGGGTGGCCCGCCATCTGCCCGAGGGCGCCCTGGTGGCCCTTCCCCTCGATGAGTCCGTCTACGAGGGGGTGGAGCGGATCCAGATCCTCGCCTGCGGCACCAGCCGCCATGCGGCCCAGGTGGGGGCCCATCTGCTCGAGCAGCTGGCGGGGCTGCCCACGTCGGTGTTCTACGCCAGTGAATTCCGCTACGCCCCGCCGCCGCTGGAGCCCCACACGCTCACCATCGGCGTCACCCAGTCAGGGGAGACGGCCGACACCCTCGCCGCCCTGGCGATGGAGCAGGACCGGCGCTTCCTGGTGGCCGATCCGGCCTACGCCCCCAGGCTGCTGGGCATCACCAACCGCCCGGAGAGCTCCCTGGGCCGCCTGGTCCCCCACCTGCTCGACATCGGTGCCGGCATCGAGGTGGGGGTGGCCGCCACCAAGACCTTCCTCGGCCAGCTGCTGGCCTTCTACGGCCTGGCCCTGGCCTTCGCCGAGCGCCGGGGCGGCACGGCCCATCCCCTCGGTGGCGGCCGCACCCCCGCCCAGCTGCGGGAGCTGGTGGAGCAGCTGCGGGCCATGCCGGCGGTGCTGCAGCGCCTGGTCGACGACCATGACCGCTGCTGCGCCGAGCTGGCCCACCTGTTCGCCGACACCCAGGACGTGATCTTCCTGGGGCGGGGCATCAACTATCCGATCGCCATGGAGGGGGCCCTCAAGCTCAAGGAGATCAGCTACATCCACGCCGAGGGCTACCCGGCCGGTGAGATGAAGCATGGACCGATCGCCCTGCTCGATTCCCGGGTGCCGGTGGTGTCGATCGCCGTGCCGGGAACCGTGTTCGAGAAGGTGCTCTCCAATGCCCAGGAGGCCAAGGCCCGCGATGCCCAGCTGATCGGCGTGGCGCCCGCCTGCCCCGACACCGAGCTGTTCGACGTGCTGCTGCCCCTGCCGGAGGTGGACGAGCTGCTCAGTCCCCTGCTCACGGTGATCCCGATGCAGCTGCTCAGCTATCACATCGCCGCCCACCGGGGCCTGGACGTCGATCAGCCCAGGAACCTGGCCAAGTCCGTCACTGTCGAGTGAGGGTGTGGCGCTGCGGGGAACCTCCGGTCGGCGAGCCGGCCTGGGCCGGCAACGCCGCCTCCGGTTCACCGCAGCGCCACACCCTCCCGGGGGAGGGGGCTCGAGAGCCTTCTGCCGCAAGCGTGGATGGTCTGTTCCTCCCTCCCCCTCCCGCCAGCTCCTGTGGCGCTGAGGGCGCCGACCGAAGGCGGCGTTGCCCGCTCCGCGGGCTCGCCGCCCCAGGCCGGCGCCCTCAGCGCCACAGGCTGGTCCCCGGCCAGAGCTGGCCGAGTTGCAGGTCCAGGTCCCTGCCCACGAAGGGGAGACCGTTGCTGGGGGAGAAGGTGACCTCGTTCAGGTAGATCCGGCCGTCGTCCCCCACCATCAGGTCGACCCTGACCGAGTGCAACGGGCCGGCGACGGTGCGGGCCACCTCCAGGCAGCGCCGCTGGAGAGGTTCGCTGAGCTGGAAGTCCGCCAGCCGCTTCTCCGCAGGATCCTGCTCGGCCAGGGGGACGAAGCGTCCGTCCAGCAGCAGGCGACGGTTGGGCTTGCCCGGCTGCAGCGCCTTGGCGAAGACCGTGATCAGGGCCACCTCTCCCCCGAGCACGTAGAAGAGCAGGGACAGCGACGGGATGCGGGAGGAGATCGACCGCTCGATCAGGAGGCGCCGGGGGAAGCTGTTGTACCACCACTCACCCTGCCCGAGGCCGAAGGGGCGGCTCAGCCACCGCCGGCAGGTGGCCTCCAGGGCCTCCCGCTGCCCTGCCTCCAGCGGGAAGCGGATGCGCTGGACCATGTCGGAGCCGTGGCTGGCCTTGAGGTAGTACTCGCCCGGCTCCAGCTGCCCATTGGCGGGCAGCTGGGGCTGGTCGTGGTGCCAGACCACCTCCGGCACGCTCACCTGGCCCGCCAGGGCCGGGGGCAGGAAGCTGCCCGTGAGCAGCTTGTTGCCGCTCTCGGGCACCTTGATGGGGGCGAAGAACTTGGCGTGGCTCACCTTCTCGGAGTAGGAGCGGGGCCTGGCGAGATCGGGGTAGCGGCCGCAGGCCCTCCGGTAGGAGGCCAGGACGTTCTGCAGGACCGCGATCAGGTCCTGGCGGCTGTAGTGGTCGATGCCGCGGCGGAACCCCTCCGGTGGGGCCGTCGCGAACGGCGACGGGGTGGCGCGCTCCATCCTCCGCAGGAGGCGGCGGGCCAGGTGGCGGCTGATGGCCGCCGACAGGGCGCGCCTGAGCGGTCGCAGGGGCCGTTCCGCCCCTGCCATGAAACTGGACACGCTCTTCAAGGGCAGGTCAGGGGGGCGTCACTGCGGCCGTACTGGTCGTCGAAGCGCACGATGTCGTCCTCGCCGAGATAGGGGCCGCTCTGCACCTCGATCAGCTCCATGGGGATCTTGCCGGGGTTGGTGAGGCGGTGCCGGGCGCCGAGGGGAATGTAGGTGCTCTGGTTCTCGCCCACCAGCTCCTCCACCCCGTCCTTCTCCACCACGGCGGTGCCCCGCACCACCACCCAGTGCTCGGCCCGGTGGTGGTGCATCTGCAGGGACAGGCTGGCGCCGGGCTTCACCGAGATCTTCTTGACCTGCCAGCGCTCCCCTTCCACCACCCCGTCGTAGTGGCCCCAGGGGCGGTAGATGCGGCGGTGGGCGCGGCTCTCGGGGGCCCCGTCCCGCTCCAGCCGGCCGACGATGCCCTTCACCTCCTGGGCGCGGTCGCGGTGGGCCACCAGCACCACGTCGTCGGTCTCGACCACCACCAGATCCTCGACCCCCAGCCCCACCACCAGGCGGTGCTCACTGCGCAGGTAGCAGTTGCGGCTGCCCTCGCTGATCACCCGGCCCCGCAGCACGTTGCCTTCCGGGTCCTGCTCCGAGGTCTCCCAGAGGGCCGCCCAGCTGCCCACGTCGCTCCAGTCGGCATCGAGGGGCAGCACGACGCCCCGGTCGGTCCGCTCCATCACCGCCACGTCGATGGCGATGCTGGGGCCGTTGGCGAAGGCCTCCCGCTCCAGCCGCAGGAACTCCAGGTCGGCGCTGTCGTGCTCCAGGGCGGTGCGGCAGGCGCTCACCACCTCGGGGACGAAGCGATCCAGCTCCGCCAGGATGGCGCTGGCGCGGAACAGGAACATGCCGCTGTTCCAGGTGAAGCGGCCGGTGGCCAGGAAGGCCTCGGCGGTGGCCCGGTCCGGCTTCTCCACGAAGCGGGCGATCGGCACGGGGGTGGCCGCCAGGGGTTCGGAGGCCTCGATGTAGCCGTAGCCCGTCTCGGGGCTGGTGGGCACGATGCCGAAGCTGACCAGCTGGCCGGCGGTGGCGGCGGCCATGCCGGCGGCCACGGTGGCGCGGAAGTCGGCGGCCCGGCGGATGACGTGGTCGGCCGCCAGGATCAGCAGCAGGGGGTCCTCGCCGCGGGCGGTGGCCTGCAGGGCCGCCACCGCCACCGCCGGGGCGGTGTTGCGCCCCACCGGCTCCAGCAGGATCGCCGCCGGCTCGACGCCGATCTGGCGCATCTGCTCGGCCACGATGAAGCGATGGTCCTCGTTGCAGATCAGCAACGGCGGCGCCAGGTCCGGCAGCCCCTGGAGGCGCTGGTGGGTCTGCTGCAGGAGGGTTTCCTCGGTGGTGCCGGCCAGGGGCCAGTACTGCTTCGGATAGCTGGCCCGGGACAGGGGCCAGAGGCGGGTGCCGGTGCCGCCGCAGAGGATCACCGGAACCAGGGAGGGGGTAGCCATCGCGGCGGCAGCTGTCCCGCAGGACCATCAGACGGGCCCATTCAACCGGAGCCGCACCCGGCCGTCAGCGTCCGGGTGAACCCCGGAGGGTTTCAGAGGTCCAGAAGGCCGGGGGGCGGCGTCAGGCCGATCCAGCCCTCCGCCAGGTTCACCTCCGGCACGATCGCCTCCACGAAGGGGATCAGCAGCCGCCGGCCGCCGTCGCTGAGCTCCACCTCCAGCAGGTCGTTGCCCCCGTGGATCAGGTCGGTCACGGTGCCGATCGGGGCCTGGGGATCCGGCAGCAGCCGCACCTGGAGCCCCACCAGATCGAGGAGATGGAACTCCCCCGGCTCCAGGGTGGGACGGTCGGCGGCCGGCACCATGAGGTGATGGCCCACCAGGCCTTCGGCGGCGTTGCGGTCGCCGATGCCCTCGAGGCGCAGCACGAACAGGGTTTTGCCGGGCACGGGTCTGCCGGCCAGCAGCCGCACCGGCCGGGGTTGGCCCCCGGGGGCCTGCAGCCAGCGGGGGCCGGGCCGGG
The DNA here is from genome assembly GCF_019038515.1 of Synechococcus sp. CCAP 1479/10. NCBI lineage: Bacteria > Bacillati > Cyanobacteriota > Cyanophyceae > Synechococcales > Synechococcaceae > Synechococcus > Synechococcus sp. CCAP 1479/10. The sequence goes on from NZ_JAFKRJ010000020.1 coordinate 43,253, forward strand.
TGAACCGCTCGGGAAAGTCGCTCAGGGGCAGCAGGCGCACGTCGCCGCCCATGCCCTGGGCCGCCACGACCCGCCCCACGGCCATGAGCTCACCCGGGTCGGCCCCTTGGCTCTCGTTGCTGGTGTCGGCCACGGCCTGATCGCTCCCGTCGCGGCGCATCATCGCGTCACGGGGCTGTGCGGTGCCCGCGGGCACCCGCCAGGGGCTCCATCGGGGCGCTTCTGCATCGATAATGGCCCCACTTGATGGTCCCCTCCAGGGCATCCGCCATGGCCAGCAGCCCGATCCTGCCCGGTTCCACCGTGGTGGTGCGCGATCCCCGCTCCATTTACAACGGCTACCAGGGCTTCGTGCAGCGCATCAGCGGGGCGATGGCCGCCGTGCTGTTCGAGGGCGGCAACTGGGACAAGCTGGTGACCGTGCCCCTCAGCACCCTGGAGCAGGCCTGAGCGCCAGCGCGGCCAGCGCCGCCCTGGCCGCCTGCTGCTCCGCCTCCCGGCGGGAGCCGCCCCGCCCCTCACCGCTGAGGTCGGCCACCTCCACCCGGCATTCGAAGCGCTCCGGATCCCCGTGCACCCGGCTGCGCTCCTGGCTGCGGTAGATGGGCAGGCCCTTCCCCTGGCCCTGGCTCCATTCCTGCAGCACCGACTTCCAGTTGTGGCGCGCGGGGTCGGCCAGCAGTTCGGCGGCGCTCAGCTGCCAGTGGGGGGCCAGCCAGCGCTGCACGGCCATCAGGCCGCCCTGGGGACCGCCCCCCACCGTATAGATGGCGCCCACCAGGGCCTCGGCGCATTCGGCCAGCACGGTGGAGCGGCCGGCCCGGTCGCCGGCAGCCATCGGCCCCATCAGCAGCACCGGCTCCAGGGCGATGCTGCGGGCCAGCTCGCTCAGCCAGCGGTCGGACACCAGCTGGGCCCGCAGGGCGGAGGTGTCGCCCACGCTGAGGGAGGCATGCTCCCGGTGCAGGAACTCGGCGGCCGCCAGCCGCAGCACCGCGTCGCCGAGGAACTCCAGGCGGTCGTGGTGGCGTGGGAGGCCGGTGGAGCTGTGGGTGAGGGCCTCATCCAGGGTGTCGAGGGCGGCGTCCGCGGCGGCCGGATCCGGGGGCAGCAGGCCGGAGGGGGCGCCGAAGCCGAGGCTCTCCAGAAAGGCCAGGATCTGCTGGCGGCGCTGGGGAGTCATCGCGGGGCAAAAGGGGAAAGCAGGACGTAAGCCGGGTTCTGTTCTCCCCAGCCGGCGGCGGACCGCCGGCTGGGGGGGTGATCATCTGTCTGGGACCGCCGTCACCGGCGGCCTCGAGCGGCGCATGGGAATCGGGACGGGGAAGATGGCCAACCGCTGTCCCTGGGCCTTGCTCCCAGCCGGGGTTTACCAAGCCGGCACCTCTCGATGCCGCTGGTGCGCTCTTACCGCACCTTTGCACCCTTGCCTGTGCGCCGGGCAAGCCCGGGCCATCGGCGGTGTGTTTCTGTGGCACTGTCCTCACGGTCACCCGCACTGGGCGTTACCCAGCAGGCCTGGCCATTGGGGAGCCCGGACTTTCCTCAACCGGCCGCGGCTGTGGCCCGAAGGCCGCACCGCACCGATCGCGATCACCTCGCCTGCTTTCCGGGGTCACTGTAGGCAGCCACCCCAGGGGGCTTCACGCCACGCGGCCGCGGCGGCGGGGCTTGTTGCCGAAGATCCCGAGCGCCTTGTCGAGAAGGGTCGGCCCGCCTTCCTTGCCCTGGCCGAAGGCCGCGAATCCAAGGGCGAACAGCAGGGACTTGAGGGTGTTGTTGGCCGCCTCGCTGATGAAGTTCTGCAGCCGCTCGGAGCGGGCCTGATCGTTCTGATAGACGAGGGCGTTGAAGCGGGAATCCGCCTGGGCCACGATGGTCTGCTTGAAGGAGAGAAACGGCTGATTCAGCTTGGGGGGCAGGTTGATGGGCTGGTTGAGCTTGCCGAGCAGGTCGCGGAGCTCCTGCTCGTTGCTGGTGGCCTCCAGTTGCCGCTTGAACTTCCTCCAGGCGGCCTGGGTCCGGCCCTCCTCGCCGGATTTCTGCTGCAGCACCCGCATGCCCGCATACAGCTGAACCGGGATCATCACCAGGTAGAGAATCGCCACCCAGGTGCAGATGTTGCGCAGCAACTTCACGTTTCCGTGGATGGGTTGGGAGGCGCCGGGGAAGGCGCTGGCGGTGCAGATCAGGAGGGTGCCGATCAGCAGGGAAAAGCCCGCTCCCGTCAAGGCACCGGAGAGCTGCAACTGCCAGGCGGGGTCGAGCAGACGCACCGGCAGGGAAGCGAACACCAGCGTGACGAGCCCCAGGCCGAGGGAGACCAGGCCGATGACGGAGAACGCCTGGGCGGCCTCCTTGCCGACGCGGACCTCACTGCTGCCTGAAACACTGGGTTCGGTCGCATCCATCACTGGGCTTTTCTCAGACAGCAGGGCCAAATCTACCGGGAGCCCGCCGTTTGTCAGGATGGGCGTTCATGCCTGTGCGGGGCTCGACCCGCACACAAAAAAGCCCCCACCGGAGTGGGGGCAGGGGATACAGGACGACGCCTGGATCAGACGGTCTGCTTGATGCGGCTGCGCAGCTTGCGGGAGAAGCCGAAGGCGGCGGCAGCACCCAGGAGGGGCAGGGGGCCGGGGACGGACTCATCCGCGAACTTCTGGGTCACGGTGTCGTTGATCCCAGGGGTGAAGTTGTTGGGGAGGTCATCAACGAACAGCTCGGAGATGAAATCAGCCACGACAGGCTGGGCGGCAACGGGGAACGAAACCGGACCGTCGTCGAACTGACTCAGACCAGCCCTGGAGCTTTCCGTGGTGATGGTCGGACCGTTGGTGAGGGCGGTCAGGGTCTTGGTCCAGGCGGGGACGCCGGCACCGATGGCGGCGTTGAGTGCATCGTTGCGGATGCTCGCCAGGCTCTGACCGGTTTCGAGGGCATCAAACACCGTCATGGTGTAGCCGAACGTGTAGGTGCCGGGGATGAACGCCCCGAAGGCCGACAGCGAGTGGTTGGCGCCGATGTTCTGGAACAGGAAGTTGGAACTCCCCAGAGCACCGGTGGTGTCGTTGGTGATGAAGAAGTTGCTGTAGATCTTGTCGCCGATCTGACAGGCGAACGAACCACTGAAGATCGTGGTGGCTGCCACCAGGCTGTTGCCACAGGCGGCAACGGAGGCGGTGCCTTCAACGCCGCCGGGGAACCCGCCGGAGGGGGCGTTGAAAACCTGGGCTTGGGCCGGGGTGGCGGAAAGGAAAGAGGCGGCCAGGCTTGCGCTGAGCGCAGCCCCAAGGCCTATAGGCGATCTGAGCGAAAGCATGGTGGGTAAGAGGAAAGGAGTCGTACCGCCGAAATACTACCACCTCTCACCCGTTTCACAGAATTCCCCCGACCATGTCCGTGAACCCGCAATTGCGGCCCTGGTCGCTGGAGGTCGGAGCCAGGCGGCCACTGGGTTCTGACGGGGCTGGCCGTGCCGGACCCGGCAGCCTTCATAATTGGCCGCAGGGGGCTGTAGCTCAGCCGGATAGAGCGACGGTTTCCTAAACCGTAGGTCGTGGGTTCGAGTCCCGCCAGCCCCGTTCCCCCGGCAGGCCTAGATTTCCTTGAGAATTTCTTAAGCCCATGGCTCCCCGTCCCCTGCTCTCCCCCTGGCTCGCCACCCCCGTCGCCTTCCTCGCCGGTGCGGCCGTCGCCTCGGGCGTGGCCGTGGCCCAGCAGCCCAACATGCAGAACGCCCTGAATGCGCTGTTCAGCGCCCGGTCGTCCCTGCAGATGGCCGCCCCCAACAAAGGTGGGCACCGCGACCGGGCGATCAACCTGGTGAACCAGGCGATCGCCGAGGTGGAGGCCGGCATCGCCTACGCCGGCAACTGACGTCTGGCCTGGGCCGTAACGAGCGCTACCGCTGGTGGGCTTCCCAAAGCGGACGCTCCCGCTAGCGTGTCGCCAGTCGTCAGCAGTGGATGACCCAGCTTCACGACCTGCGCCTGCGGTTGCTGGTGCAACAGGAGAGCGAATCGATCGCCCACAGCCACCCCGACGAACTCGATCTGTCGGTGGTCCAGGCCCGCTGCCTCTGCTGGCTGGCCTTGCTGGCCGATGCCCATGAGGAGCAGGCCGGCGATGCCGAGCGCCGCGGTGACGTGGAGCAGGCCATGGGCTGGTTCGCCGACTCGATGCGCCTGCGCGATGTGATTCAGGTGGTCAGTTCGATCGAGATTCCCCTGCCGCTGCTCCAGGAGGCGGGGGACCATCCCGATCAGGACCCGATGGCCGCCTGAGCGCTTCGGCTCCGGCGCTGCACTTTGCCCCGCTGCTCCCGGTCGGTGCCATGATGACCATTGAATGAAAGAAGGGACGCGGTGCCAGAAGAGCCCTGCCAATGTCCTGATTGCCAGCGGTTCTATCGGGAACACGACCGGCTGATCCGCGAAAATCCCAGCCTGCGTCAGCAGCAGGAGCTCAACTGGGCGGCGCTGCAGTCGTTCCGCACCCTCGCCGGCCGGGTGCTGGAGGAGCTCCAGAAGCAGCACGGCGACGGCGATACGCCCCCCGCCCCCGCGGCCCCTGAAGCCGCCTCAGCCGACGCCAGCGCCGACGCACCCCCTGAAAACGAGGCGATCCAGCAGGCCATGGCTGATCTGGAGAACATCAACGCCCACCTTTTCTCCATCGAAGCCCTGATGGAGCGCATCTTCGACGTGAGGGTGCCCGAGCCCGTGGAGCAGACCTTCCGGGAAGTGGCCGGCGAACTGGCCCCCGACCCCCTCAACGCCGACCGGCTGCGTCTCAATCGGCTGCTGCATCAGACCCCCGACCTGCCCGATCACCGGGGCGGCTGACCCGCCCCGGCCCGTCTCACTGGGCGGCGGGCAGCCGACGGCCCTTGGCCGGGGCCTCGTCGATCTCGCAGGTGATGGTCACGGGGAACTCCTCCGCCTGCCAGATCCGCTCGCAGTACTCCCGGATCGAGCGATCCGAGGAGAACAGGCCGCTGCGGGCGGTGTTCAGCAGCGACATCCGGTTCCAGCGGGGGCGGTCGCTCCAGGCCTCGCTCACCTCCTGCTGGGCCTTCATGTAGGCCTCGAAGTCGGCCAGCACGAAGAAGGGGTCGCGGCCGGTGAGATTCTCCAGCAGCGGTCGGAACAGCTCCTTGTCGCCGTTGCTGAAGTGGCCGCTCTCGATCAGATGCAGCACCTCCGGCAGCTCCGGGGTGGACCCGATCAGCTCCCAGGGCCGGTAGCCCTGCTGCCTGAGTTCGGCGATGCCCTCGGTGGTGCGGCCGAAAAGGAAGAAGTTGTCGTCGCCGACCTGCTCGCGGATCTCGACGTTGGCGCCATCGAGGGTGCCGATGGTGAGGGCGCCGTTCATCATGAATTTCATGTTGCCGGTGCCG
>NZ_JAFKRJ010000021.1:0-3406 GCF_019038515.1 Synechococcus sp. CCAP 1479/10
GATGCCGAACTGGCGCAGGGCCTCGGCGGCCTCCTGCTGGATGCCGAGCATCAGCAGGTTGTTGCCGAGCTGGGGGCCGATCAGGAATTCGGCAGAGAGGTAGGCGACGATCCGCTTGGGGTTGGCACCGATGGCCTCGATGCCGGCCAGGTAGCGGGTCATCAGCCGGTCACGCACGGCGTAGCTGAGCGCCATGTAGAGGTCGTGGCGGCTGGCGCTGGGGGCCAGCTTGCCGAGCGTGTAGAAGAGGTGCTCGGTCATGCCTTCGAACACGTCCGTCGCCGTCAGGCCGCTGCGATCGGGGTCCGCGAAGCACCCGGGTGTGGGCAGGCTCAGGTTGCGGGGTTGCTGGTCGGTCATGGCGGTCGGCGCGCGGTGGTCCCTCGGGCACAGGTCTTGCCGTGCGTTCCCAGACCGTAGCGGTGGTTGCCATTCCCCTCGCCCGGCCTGTTGGGAGATCAGCAACGGCACACTTGACCGGCGCCCACGCCCTTAGCGTCCGTTCGCCACAGATTTCGTTCATGGTCGCGCCCAGCCTGCTGCTCGAGGTCGGCAGCACCCAGATCGAGACGGTGGAAACCCTGCTGCAGGTGGGGCGCTATCTGGTCATCTTCCTGGCGGCCCGGACCCTGGCGGAGCTGATGGTGCGCCTGGGGCTGCCCACGATCCTCGGGGAACTGCTGGCGGGCGTTCTGGTCGGCGTCACCGGTCTGCACCTGATCCTGCCGCCGGACGTCCACGCCCAGCTCAACCAGGCCATGCTCGACCTGATCGGCGCCTGCGCCGGGGTCAGCCCGGAGGCGGTGGCCTCGATCTACGCCGAGAGCTTCCCCTCCCTGGAGGCCACGTCCAAGCTCGGTCTCTACGCCCTGCTGTTCCTCACGGGCCTGGAGAGCGAACTCGACGAGCTGATGGCGGTGGGCCGGCAGGCCACCACCGTGGCCCTCACCGGTGTGGTGCTGCCCTTCGCCCTGGGCACGGCGGGGCTCTACCTCCTCTTCCATGTGCCCCTGTTTCCGGCGGTGTTCGCCGGCGCCTCGATGACCGCCACGAGCATCGGCATCACCGCCAGTGTCTTCGGGGAACTCGGGTTCCTCCGCACCCGGGAAGGCCAGACCGTCATCGGCGCCGCCGTGCTCGACGACATCTTCGGCATCGTGATCCTGGCGGTGGTGGTAGCCCTCTCCGGTGACGGCGTGCTTTCCGCCGGTCCGATCCTGCAGCTGGTGCTGGCGGCGGCGGTGTTCGTGGCGGTGGCCCTGTTCCTCAGCCGCACGGCCGCCCCCGCCTTCGACTGGGTCCTCGACCGCCTCAAGGCGCCGGGGGAGGTGGCGGTGGCCGGCTTCGTGGTGCTGGGCCTGTGCTGCTTCGTCGCCGAGGCGATCGGCCTGGAGGCGGCCCTGGGGGCCTTCGCCGCCGGCCTGATCCTCAGCGCCTCAAAGCACACCAAGGCGATCCAGCAGTCGGTGAAGCCCCTGGTGGCCCTGTTCGCCACCGTCTTCTTCGTGCTGATCGGCAGCTCCCTGGACCTGTCGGTGATGAATCCCCTCAATCCGGACAACCGCGAAGGCCTGGTCGTCGCCCTGTTCCTGCTGGCGGTGGCCATCGCCGGCAAGGTGGCCGCCGGCTGGAGCTACCTCAGCAAGGAGAAGACCAACCGCCTGGTGGTGGGCCTGGGGATGATGCCCCGCGGCGAGGTGGGCCTGATCTTCCTGGGCCTGGGCAGCCAGGCCGGCATCCTTTCGGCGCCCCTGGAGGCGGCCATCCTGCTGATGGTGATCGGCACCACCTTCCTGGCGCCCCTGCTGCTGCGGCTGGCGCTCAGCGGTGTGGAGGTCCCCGCCGACCCCCCGGAGCCATCCCCTGCCGAGCAGACCGCCTGATCCCGGCCCCGCCTCAGCGCCGGCGCTCGTCGTCCCGTCCGGCCGCCAGGCCGATCGACAGGCCGCCGAGCACGGCGATCAACCCCAGACTGCCGGCCCAGCCCGGACCGAGGGCCCAGCTCAGCAGCAGCTCCACCCCCAGGCCCACCGCCAGGGCCAGCAGCAGGCTGCCGCCCACCAGCACCAGCTGCTGCAGCCCCTCCTCCAGGGCCCCCTCGGCCAGGACCTTCTCCAGGCGGGCCAGGGGAACGCTCAGGGGCAGATAGAGGGCCAGGGCCCAGAGGGCGATCCCCGGCAGCAGCGGGCTCAGGTCGGAGAGGCTGAAGGCGTCGGGCATGGCGGCAGGCGCAGGGGGCAGGGCCGCGCACTGGCCGCGCTTCCTAGCATCGTCTCTCATCACGCCACCGCTGCGTCCATGGCTTCGTCACCCGAGACCCCCTGGCAGTTCCTGGGCCATCGGGTGCACGCCATTCACTCGGCTCCTGAGCAGCCCACCGGCCCGGCGATCCTGCTGGTGCATGGCTTCGGCGCCTCCACCGACCACTGGCGCTTCAACATCCCCGTGCTGGCCCTCACCCATGAGGTCCATGCCATCGATCTGCTCGGCTTCGGCCGCAGCGCCAAACCCGCCGGCCTCACCTACGGCGGCGCCCTCTGGCGCGACCAGCTCTGCGCCTATGTGGCCGAGCGGATCGGCCGGCCCACGGTGCTGGTGGGCAACTCCCTCGGCGGCTTCGCCGCCCTCGCCGCCGGAGCCGCCCTCGGCGATCGGGCCGCCGGCGTGGCCCTGCTGAATGCGGCCGGCCCCTTCAGCGACGAGCAGGAGCCGCCGCGGGGCTGGGGGGCCATCGCCCGCCGCACCATCGGCGCCGCCCTGCTGCGCAGCCCGGTGCTGCAGCGCCTGCTGTTCGAGAACATGCGCCGGCCCGCCACCGTGCGCCGCACCCTCAATCAGGTGTACATCGACCGCACCAACGTGGATGACGAGCTGGTGGAGGCGATCCTGCGGCCCTCCCGGGACCCCGGCGCCTTCGGCGTCTTCCGCACCGTCTTCGACATCCCCCGCGGCCAGCCCCTCGACGAACTGTTCGCCGACCTCAGCGCCCCGCTGCTGCTGCTCTGGGGCATCCGCGACCCCTGGATCAACGCCGCCGGCCGCCGCGCCAGCTTCCAGCGGCATGCCCCCGCCCGCACCACCGAGGTGGTGCTTGAGGCCGGCCACTGCCCCCACGATGAGGTGCCCGATCAGGTCAACCGGGCCCTGCTGGACTGGCTGGCGGGTCTGGTGGAAAGCCCGGTTCCCGCGCTGACCGCCGGCTGAACCCGGCGGCGTCCCCCGGTCGGTACATTTCCCACCACACAGGGGGGCCGAGTTGATCGCCGCCGTCACGAGCACCGGAGCCGCCGCGTCGGCGAGCGTCCCGGCGACCGGAGCCGGCGGGAAGGGGGGAGGTTTTGCCTACCGGCCGGACATCGATGCGCTGCGGGGAGCGGCGATGCTGGCGGTGCTGGTGTTCCACCTG